>JBLIDI010000033.1:0-21761 GCA_047634075.1 Akkermansiaceae bacterium | reverse complement strand
GTGGCATCGGATTGTGCGAGAAGATCCTCGGTAACCGTGTTATAATTAACGGGTTTGTGACTCTCGTTATTTCCAGTGCGACGGGGATGACCGAAGGAACCCTCGGCATCCCACACGTAAAAACGAAAGCGGCCATCGGAGGAACGCTCGCGGGCGGAGACCCAGTTATTTTGCGGCCAGTCCCAGGTTGCCCCGTAGATGTTGAGGAGGAAGTAGTCGGCCATGGCGACGGGATCGACCAATTCAAGCGCACTTTGCCAGTTGGAACGGCTATTAACATTGGCCGCTTGCAGACGGGAATTAAGAGCGTCCCATGCTGAATTATCACCCTCGGCAAGGCCACCATCGGGATTACCGGCCTGGCGAATGTCCCACTCCCCCGAGTTGGGATAATGGGCCTGGAAGAAGGGTTCGCGGAGACGCTCGCAGGTGTTGTAAAAGCCCTTCCACTCTCCGTTCACGTAGAGACTATTGAAGATGCCACGTGAGCCCACGTTCCCCATATCGATAAAAAGGCGACGCATCACCTCGTCTTTAATATGAGGATTGTTGATATCGTTCTTTCCCGCACGGGGACGGAGTTGCTCGAACGTATCAACCGGATAGTCCTCACCAAAGATTGGGAAGGTGATTGAGGAATCCTCGTAGTCGTCGCGAAAGTAGAGATTAAAGGAAGACTTGTCGCGAGGACTGGTCGACCAAGGGGAACTCTCGACGCCGTTCAAGATCATGCGGGGGCGGGAGAAATTACTGGCCGACATTCGCAGGCCGGCGTCTTCGCGAAAGCCGAGGGTGGAGTTGGCGAGATAGAATTCGATAAAGGCGGGACGCTCGAAAGCACGGCCACGTTCCAAGGCCATGTTGTAGTCATCCTTGCCAGTGGCTTCCCACAACGAATCGAGATAGCTTCCACCTTCGATAGTAAGAACTCCGTAAGGGGCGGTGAAAGTGCGTCCCTGATCGCCGGTGAAGAGCATCGCGGGAGCTTGGATGATATTGGCGCTCTGTCCGATGAGGTAGCTCGCCGACTTGACCCGGGATGGGATAGAGCCATCGGCAAATGCGCGGGCGCGGATGGAATGCGCAGTGCGGGAATCGATCCTGGCGAGCGACAAAGGACCGATATAATCACGACCATTCTCGAGAGTGGGTTCCGAACCATCTATGGTGTAGCGAATTGCACCTCCTGGGGTATCGGTGGAAATGTTCAGAGTGATCGCAGAAGGGTGGAAGCCGCCGGCAAGATCGAAGTCAGGCTTAGAAACTTCCCCGGTAAAAAACGCGCCGGAATTAGGCCCTCCGGGGGTCGGGCCGGAGAGATAGGCATACTCGGTGCCGCCTGGCCTGAGCCCATACGATTGGAAATTGAGCTGTCGGGGAAAGCCGCCCGGAAATTCGGAGCGACGCGAACCAGTATCATCGATCAGGCCGAGATATTCGCCGCTGCTGCTCAGCTTGAAATTGGTATGCAGGTAAGTCGGAGTGAGACCAGTGGCATCGAGATCATCAGCAAGGATGAGAAGGTGGCCACTTGCCGGAATCATCGTCCCTGAAGGAAAGGTCCACTTTCGGAAATCGCCTTCGTCGTCAGTCAATGACCATCCGCTAAGATCCACCGGATTGGCGGCGGTGTTTGAGAGCTCGATCCAATCGACAAACTCCGCGCGTTCCGGACCAAGAGTGGCCGGTTCGTAAACCCCGCCGGAAGGCTCACCGGTTCCCGGGTGGTAGTTCCAGCGGGACCCTTCTGCGATCAAGAGGGCACTTGCCCCCCCTTCAGCGTAATCCGCGCGAAAGGAATCCACCGTGATGGTCTTACCAGTTGGCGAATAGCTTTCTTCACGAACCTTTAAAGCCGGCACGAAAGAGGTCAGATTGTTGGCATTAAGATGAGCAAGCAAAGCCGTGCGCTCACCGAGCTTGGCCTCCCCCAAGTCGACCTCGTAAGTCGACCAAATTTCGGCTCCATTTTCGATCACCTGAAGAAATTGATCTGGCCCGAGAGTGCGACCGGTGTAGCGAACTTCATCGAGCAAGAGGCCGTATTGAGATCCAAATTTTCCAAACTCAATGACCGAAGAAGGATGAACATAACCACTGCCATCTCGATCGGCCAGAGTGCGCGTTTGCATGAGCTCGTAGTCGAAATAGAACTTTGCCGTTCCGGTATCTTCGTCGATGGAAAGGGCGACATGATGCCAGCCTGGGCGATCGTTGAGGCCATCACCATCCCGTGACCAATCCGAGGGATCATTGTATCCCGAGATCTGTCCATTGCCGGAATCGGTATCGATCCAAATACGTTGATCGTCCGGGATGGAGGCACCTCCGGTGGGGCCGAGAACGAAGTTTACATTGTCGGTATCCGGAGTATCCAGCCGAGTGCGCATGCGACCAAAAGCGCCGGAGTTGGCGTGATCAAAATCGATCTGCCAACGGGAACTCCCGGACGATTGACGTCGCAAAAAAGTTTGATAGCCGGTGGGTTCCTCATTAATCTTGAGGAACATTTCGACCGTGAAGGAAGTATTGAGATCGGCGGAGTTGGGAACCGCCAAGCGCCGATTGGTCGCAGAGGCATTCATCGAAAATTGATTGCTCCGCGAGGTATTGGCGAGCGGGTCGAAGATGAGCACGCCGGGGACATCAGGAGAGTAGGTTCCTGGTCCATTGCCGCTCGGGATAGCGTCACGTTTCTTGCCAGAAGTATCGGTCGCTATCGTTATGTTAGCGCCATTGGCGGCACCAGACTCGTCAAAGCGCCAGTAGCCTAGCGTCTCATCACTGCTCGCTGCCACGAGTGGAAAACCGCCGGCCGCCACCGAGCCATCAGGCGACTCGACGAGGAAATCGAAAGCCATATTGGGATCACCTTTGAAGCGGAAGGATAGCCGGGTTTCGCTCAGATCAGCCGCCGTGATCTGACCGGGTGTCCAATGCAAAACCATCGAGACCAAGGGAAAAGGAATGACGGCAAAATCAAGCGGATCACCGCTGGTCAGAGTGTAGGAAATCGCCCCGTCCCCTTCTTCGCCCGCGCCAGCATCCGACAGGGAATCGATCTCCAGATTGGTCCAGTTACTCCCGCTGCGAATGAGGGGAGATTGAGCGAGCCATCCCTTTACGACGGGTGTTCCTGTCATGGAATTCGTGACCGCCCCGCCAAGATTGAGATGGCTTTGTGAAGCACCATTGGCACTGGCGAAGTCGTCATTGACGATCGTGATGAGCGAGACACCCGTATCAATTCCGAGTGAACCGCTGAAAAATAAAGCGGTGGCGGGATCACGGTTCGCAACTTGGATCGCGAGAATATTTTCACCTTCAACGAGGAGATCGGAAGCGCTGCCAAGGTTGAGGGATACAGGTGCTCCGTGCGTGGAATTATCATTGAAAGCAAGCTGGTCCGAAAAGAGGAACATTCCCGGTGCCCCAAGATGACATCGGCCCACTTCAGCTCCATTCAGATAGACGACGATGCCGTCATCAAACTCGGTTGTCAGGATGATATCAGCGAGTGATGCCGCTTGCGCCGCCGAAACCGGGAAGGATTTACGAAGGTAACAGGAAGGGGCCTTGCCCTGCAATTGCGGGGCAAGATTGGTCGCCACATCGGCATAGCCATATCCCAGCGGGCCAGGACCGAGGGCCCAGGAAGAATCATTAAAAAGCGCTTCAAACCACGCTACCCCGGGACCAAGAGAGGGAACACCGGAAGAAGAATACTTCAGGAGGCGATCCGATGACGCCCCGCTCAGTTCGCTGATCACAACATCCGCCCCAAGGAAGGACGGAAGGAATACCAAAGTAGAAAAAGTGAAAGGAAGCTTCATAATAATACCACCGGCAGTTGCAAATAAGACTTACCGCAGACTAGCGACGGCGAAGAAAAACGAAGAGACCCACGAGTCCCAGAACCGCTCTTCCAGGTTCGGGAACAAAAGGAACCCTGAGGAAGTGCTCAGGATTCAGAACTCCATCATTATAATTAGAGCTGGAAAGTAATTTATAAATTTTGAATCACGCGATAAAACACTTGAGCAGCCTCCTGCGGAGGCAACGAATCGGTGAAGGAAGTGGCAGGGCCATCGGCAATCTCATCTGTGGACAAGTTGTCCCAATTCACAAGATCAGTAGAGCGCTGGACGGTGTATTGCCGGCCGGTGGTCGAGGTCCATGTAAGGATGGCATTGCCCATCGCAGAATCAAGAACAAGATCCGAAATCACCAACCCAGATGCTGGAGGAATCTCGGTCTGGAGAAACTGAAACGGAAGAATGACATCACCAGAATAACGAAGTTCGTCAATGAGCATCCCGTAAGTAGCGCCCGAGAGTTTGCCAAATTCGAGAAAGGCATCTGGGTGAGTGTAGCCATCTCCCTCGCTATCGGAGAGGGTGCGGGCCTGCATGAGCTCGTAGTCGTAATAAAACCCAATCTCACCGGTTTCTTGATCAAAGGTGATGGCAGCATGGTGCCAGGTTTGACTGTCGTTGAGACCATCTCCGTCAAGAGACCAGTCGGTGGCATCGTCGTAACTAGTGGCCATACCATCACCGGAATCGGTGTCGATCCACAAACGGAGCGGGTCCGGAATGTTCGCCCCTCCGGTTGGCCCGAGAACAAAATTATTGTTTTCATCCACCCCGGCCTGACTGACGCCATCAGGCTCGCCGACCGGGGTATCAAAGCGCGTCCGCAAGCGTCCGTAGGCCCCTTGATTACCATGATCAAAATCGAATTGCCAACGGAGATCAGCCGCTTCCTGACGACGAACAAATGAATGATAGCCATCGGGCTCTCCAATCATTTTAATGAAAAACTCGAGGGTGAACGAAGTATTAAGAGCGGGATCATTCTCAACGCGAAGTCGTGAATTGGCGGTCGAGGCATCGAAGGAAAACTGATTGGCGAGATTTGTATCCGTCAAGGGATCATAGATGATGGCGGCGGGGACATCAGAGGAATAGATCGGAGTCCCGTTGCCAAGGGTGGCATTATTCAGATCGCCCGCTGAGTTGAGCGCGGTGAAGATCTCGCCCCCCTCTAAGGCGTCATCTTCCTCAAAGCGCCAGTGCCCGATGACCTCGCTATTTGGCAAGCCCGCTTCTCTTAAAAATTCGCCCGCCGAGAGAATCGCGTTTGAGTAGCGGATTTCGTCCAGAAGTAACCCTCCTTCATTACCCGAGAGTTTGCCAAAATTCAAGCCAGCCGCTGGGTGGGTGTAACCGTCACCCTCGGAATCGCTGAGGGTGCTGGTTTGGACTAAGCGGTAGTTGAAATAGAAGCGGATCTCCCCGGTTGTCTCATCGAAGGTTAAAGCCACGTGGTGCCACTCCGGAACATCATTGGTGCCATCGCCTTGCAGCGCGACATCCGTCTCACTGGGATTGGCACTCGCGGCATCGAAAACATAGTCGGCTACTTTCCCGGTATTTTGGAGACCGACATCGGCCCCCGCAGCGTCCTTGGCGCCCGTGTCAATATACGCCTTAAGGCTGTCACTGTTGGCCTGAGGCCGAAGGACGAAGTTGACATTTTCATCAATCCCCGTCTCCGCGAGATTGTCCGGGAGGCCGGCCGGAGTGTCCCACCTGGTGCGAATTTTCCCAAAATCGGCATTAGCAGCATGGTCAAAGTCAATTCTCCAGGCCAAATCGGAAGCATCCTGCCTCCGAAAAATACTTTCGTAGCTGCCGGGTTCACCGGTGTATTTCACGAAAAATTCGAGCGTAAATGAAGTGTCGAGAGCGAGGGCGTTCTCAGTCAAAAACTGGGAATTTGCTGCGGTGACATCGATTGAGAAGACGTTGCGGTAGGTGCTCTCGCTGACCGGGTCAAAGATCTCAGCCGCCGGAACATCGATCGAATAGACGGGATTCCCATTTGTCCCCGGAGCATCAAGAATACCCGGTGATTCCTGATTCACCGCCTTGATCACAGTCTCTCCCTCAGCCGCACCGAGATCATCAAAACGCCATAGCCCCAAGGTGTCCGCACTACACATCACGATTGAACCGGAAAGCAAAAAAAAGACATTTTTCTTCATGGAAGGTATGAGGTAACACCCAGAAAATCAGACCCCAAGTCAAAATTTCGGATTCTTTAAACAATAGGAACAACGCCCACCAAAGACAATTTTGCGATATTCAATTGGTATTAAGCAATACGATGGCTGTATATTTCTCCCCCCAGCACCCTCGGCTGGTCTCGCATTTGTTATAAAAATACCCTTATGAAATCCCCTCCATATTCGCTCACTTCCGCTTTGCTCCTGACCTTCCTGACCAGCGGCGCCGGAGCGCAAACCACTCTCACGGACTGGGACCAATCCTGGAATTACTTCCACCCCACCGCAGGCGCCCTGCCTGCCGGAGCCGGCACCACCACCCCACACCCCGAGGGCACCACCCCCTGGTTTGCGATGGCAGCTGAGTTCGAGGCCACCTACTCAGGTCCATCATTCACCACTGGCGGCATCGGGTTCGAAGCCGGAACGGGAGTGGGCCCGCTGGGATATGGCGAAGTAAGCTACACCGTGGAGACCCCAACTGCCGAGTTTTTTGACCTGGGAACCAACCTCACAACACCCACCAGCGGAGAACGCTTCACCGCTTACTTCCGCACCACTTTCACCATCCCGGATGATGGGAATTTCTACCTTAACCCTACCATACGCTACATCCTCGACGACGGTGGCTTTGTCTATCTCGACGGGGAATTGCTCCTCGAAGTCAACCTCGCCCAAGGCGCTCTCGATGACTATGAAGTGAGAGCAGCTGGAGCGGGGAACACCGAGTCAGAAATTCGCACAGCAGACCTCACCCTAGCACCCGGAACCCGCACCGGCGGGAACACCGAAGTCGAACCCGCCATCGGGGGCAGTGCCACCCTCGCCCGCAGCCTCTCCCGACTCAGCCCGGGCATACACTCTCTCGCTGTCTCCGTTCACAACTCGAGCGCGACCAGTTCGGACGTGACGATGGCGATGCAAGTCAACGCCGAGGTCGTCAGCTGCCTCATCACCGGCTCGGCGGGCGTCTCATCCCGCAACCTCAAGGGAAGTCCGTTAGATCGCTCCGATGACACCATCAACACGCAAGTCACCATCGCTTCTGAAGGCACCGTGGCTCCCACCTGGATCGTCACCGGTCCGGCCGTCAGCTCGCTGGTGGGATTCACGGGAGCTTACAATACTCCCGTCACCCTTCCCGAAATCCCGGTCGCTGAATTTACGGCAGGAAACTTGATTCTGGAAATCGCCGACTCCACCGACGCGACTTGCACCACCACCATGGAAGTTCTTCCCCAGCGAATCATCGGGTCCAATACCATCACTTCCACTCCCATTCTGACCACCGGGACTCTCGACTCCCCGGGTTGGGTTTTTGATGAAGCCTCCTCCGCTTTCACGCTCAACGATCCCGGAGATCCTGAGAAACTCTACACCATCACCTCGTCCGAGATTGATCTCACCGGCCAGCCCGATGTCCAATTCACGGGAACCCTGACCATCATCGATGGCAGCAGCGGTAACGAGGAATTTGACCAATTCATCGCCTTCCTCATCCTCGACGGCGATTCCCTAAATCCCATCACCCTGATTGATCGTCACGACACCCTCATCCGGGATGGGATCCTCACCGCCAATGAACTCGCAAACGGTGCCGACACTTTTATCAAATCTCTCAACCAGATCATCCCGGCGGAGGTCAATTCCGCCCGCGTCGTGATCCAAGCGGTGAACGACTCCGGAAGCGAGATCTTCACCCTCAGCGATCTTGGCATCAGTCCGGCTCCGGCAGAGCTCCAGGCCTATGCCCGCCCCGTGGTTTATGACAACAAAGGCACTGCCGATCCGGGCGACGATGTCTTCACCACAGATGTCATCATCACTCCGGCGAACCTCGGTGCCAGCACCGGATGGACCAGCAACGAGACTCCTGTCTCAGGCCTCTACAGCGATGCCAACCCCGTCACCTTTGGCCCCTTCCGCTCGTTCCGGACGCCCATCACTGTGACCTTGGCCGACCGCAATGACCCGACCAAAACCATCAGGATCCCCATCGCCCTGGATGACCCCACGCTTACGGTATCCGCTCCGTTTAATATCACGCGGGTCGAAAACGGGCCTGGTTTTGACGACGACTCTCTCACCTTTGAGGTCGACCTCGCCGGCACCAACGGAGGCCCCGGCTGGAAGATCAATACGATGAGCGTGACTCCCACTTCCGGAGACTTTGGCACTGTGACCTTCGCCGTCCCGGCCCCTCTGGTTCAGGAGAATCTCGTGGTTGAGGTCATCGATGTCAGCTATCGTAGTGTGAAACAAACCTTCACCGTCAGTATTCCCGGACGTTACCTCGTCGGACAAAGCGACCTCTCGGGCGGGCTTATGGATATCTCCACCAGCTCCACTTTTGCTCCTTCTCCAAATTGGCAGAACGATGCCACCAACCGCACTCTGACCTACGGAAATAACGGAAACCTCCTCGCCGATGTCGTCTCGGAAACAATCGACCTTTCCGCTCAGGACACCGTCTACTTCTCCGCCGTAATGCGCGCTTCCGAAACCAGTCTCACCTCGAATTTCGAAACCGCTGACCGCTTCCGGGCTGAACTTTTCTACCGCGTGGACGACACCGTATTCATCATCAACTTGGTCTCTCCCTATGACACCGGCGACGGCAGCCCTTCCACCACCGGACTGACAGCGGGAGTCAATGGCCCGGCCGATGGATTCATCAACGGTTATAGCGGAACCCCCGGCACCGACCTGCAAAGCGATGCCGTCTACACCACCAATGCCGGGAACTACGATGCCAACCGCGAGCGCGATGAGTTCAACCTCAATGGCCTTCCCGCCTCCGCCACGACAAGCAGAGGCTTTGCCCTCAACGCAGAAATTCCTGCCGACGCCGAGGAAGTCTTCCTTGTCATCACCGGCCAAGGCGCGGCTGGCAATGAGGAATTCGTTGTCCACGATATCCTCTTTTCGACAACCCCGGGTGCCGGAGACAGAGACGCCGATGGCATCCCGACCGACTACGAAATCAGCAATGGGCTCAATCCCGATGATGCCTCGGACCGCGATACCGATCTCGATGGCGACCGCCAATCCAACTACGCCGAATTCCTCGCTGGAACCGCGGCCAATGACGCTTCCTCCAACCTCCGCATCATCGCATACCTTCTCGATGGTTCGATGGTGAGCACCTCTTGGTCAAGTGTTCCGGGTAAGAACTACCGCGTTCAGTTCAGTGTCGATCTCGTCGTCTGGACCGACCTTGGGGTCAACTTCGCGGCCGCAGCAGCACCTGCCACCCGCACCAACTCCGGTGACTTTGACCTTACCGGGATAGGAGCCCCCGCAGAAGCCTACTTCCGGGTCACCGTCGCCGAATAAGGAGACTCCTCTCATAAAAACGGCCCCATCCTGATTGGATGGAGGCCGTTTTTATTGGAACCATTTCCGGGAGACTATCTCAGCTCCTTCATCTCGAGTTTCCGGAACCAAACCTCGTCCCCGTGGTCTTGAAGGAAAATGCGACCGCTGGGATTGTGTGCAAAGTTCTCTTTCCCTTTAAACTTCGACTTTTTATAGGCCTCATTCCATCGCTCGCTGCCCACCACCTCATCCACCACCAACGCGCCGTTAAGGTAATGCTGCAAGTGTTTCCCCTTCACCACGACCATGGAGGTATTCCACTCGCCAACCGGCTTGAGCTTCCGTTTCTCGCCGGGCGGGAAGAGATCATAAAGCGCAGAAGCCTGCCGCTTGGCATTACCTTTGCCATCAGGGTGCTTGTTATCGAGAATCTGATACTCCGGCCCCAGATTAGCCGAACCGTATTTCGTAACCCGGTATTTCACGCCACTGTTTCCCTTCGGCGAAATCTTCCACTCCCAACGAAATTCAAAATCCCCGTATTCTTTTGCCGTGAAGAGATCCCCGCCCTTCCCCTTGCAGTGAAGCACGCCCTTCTCGGCAACCCAAACGCCCTCCCTCACCTCGTTTCCCTCGGAATTCGTCCATCCCTTCAGCGACTCACCATCGAAAAGCGAAACCCATTCCTCGTCGCCTGGAGCCACTGAAATCGTAACCGCCAGCGCCAGAGTCCCTCTTAAATTTTTCATAATCCCTCACGGAAACGGTCCCCGTCGCTCAAAAATTTCACTCCAATCGACTTGCGAACCTTCAATTAAGCATCATCTTAACCGCTATGACCAAAAATGCCTTGGCGATTCTCGCGCTCTCTTCCTCTTTTCTCCCTGCGGCCGATTGGACCCAATGGCGCGGTCCCACCCGGGATGGCCAGGTTCACAAGAATGCCTCACCCTGGCCCAAAACTCTCACCAAAAACAATCTGAAGCTCGCCTGGTCAGTCGATCTCGCCGAGGGATATTCCAGCCCCATCGTGGCCGACGGAAAAGTCTTCACCGTCGAAACCAAGAGCAAAAAGGAAGAAATCGTGCGCGCCTTTGATCGCAAGACAGGCGAAAAACTTTGGGATACTGATTGGGACGGCGCCATGAGGGTCCCTTTCTATGCCGCCAAAAATGGCTCATGGGTGCGCTCCACGCCCGCCACTGACGGCAAAACCCTCTTCGTCGGAGGAATGCGCGATGTCCTCGTCGCCCTCGATATCGAGACCGGAAAGGAAAAATGGCGTCGTGATTACCCCAAGGAGGAGAAAACCCCTCTTCCCTCATTCGGCTTCGTCTCCTCACCTCTCCTCGATGATGATCACATCTACGTGCAGGTCGGAACCTCCCTCAGAAAAATCAAAAAGAGCGACGGGAGCACGGTCTGGCAGGCCCTCGGCGACGAACGTGCCATGTTCGGCAGCGCTTTTTCATCACCCAAACGCGCCAAGATCCAAGGCGTCGATCAAATCCTCGTCCAGTCCCGCAGCACCCTCGGTGGCATCCTGCCCTCCAATGGGAAAGCCCTCTGGACCACCCCCGTCAAGGCCTCCCGTGGCATGAACATCCTCCCCCCCACCCCCATCGGAGACCAGATTTTCACTGCCAGCTACGGCGGCGGATCCTTCCTATACGATATCACCAAAAAGGAGGAATTCCTCGCCGCCACTGAACTCTGGAATGACTCCAAGCTCGAAGGCTACATGTCCTCACCCGTCGTTATCGCCGACAAAATCTACCTCCACGGTCGCGATGAAAAATTCCACTGCCTCGACCCCAAGACCGGTAAAACCCTCTGGAGTTCCGATGACAAATTCGGCAAATACTGCTCCATGGTCACCCAAGATAACCGTATCCTGGCCCTCGACGAACGCGGCATCCTCCTTCACATCGAGGCCAACCCAAAGGCCTTTAAACTCCTTTCTGAAGTCGCTCTCGACACCCCACCCACCTGGGCCCACCTCGCCGTTTGCGGCGACGAACTCTTCGTCCGCCACCTCAAAGGCCTAAATGTTTACAAGTGGCAGTGACTACTCGGCGGGAACATTCTCCCACGGTTTCTCATTCGCGACCGTCGGCTGAACCAGCATCAACGTTCCGTTGTTCTCGACGAATTTGATTCCCATTTCAAAATGATGCCAGTTATCCGGATCATCAGCCGGATTGTGTTCGAAAGAGTGATCTGCGACCCCGTTTAATTTCCAGCAAACGGTATCCTAGCTCACCTTTCTTCATGACTGTCGAGCACCCCCATCCGGAGATTTTGCGACCGAATCCCCAAAGGAAGATTGAACGACTGCTAAAAAAATCGGCTCTCAACAAAACGTCGATGTATTTACCGTCATCTTACTTTTGATTAAATTGCGGCTTGGCGATTGACGCCGTCTCCACGTCAGTCTCGCCCAGGACATACCGGAATCCTTCGACCCACATCTTAAGAATCTCGGGGTTGTAAAAGACCTCGTTATTGTGGCCGAAGGCGCTCACAAAAACGCGCCCCTTGCCATATTTCTTAACCCACGCCAGGGCATAGTCGTTATCCTTCCGGCTCCCCTTGCGCTTTCCATTCGCCTCGCTATTCATATCCAGCGACATCAAGACACGCTGCTTTGAACGGTCGAAGTCTTTATAGAGATAGAGCTCATCCTTCAGCTTGAAGCCCTTCCCGCCGTGCACATCCTTCACAATCGCGTGTTCGGAATCTTCATTGGCAATATCCCAGGTCCCGCCTGCGCCCCAAGGATGACCATTAAAATTCCCACCGATCATCTCGGTGTATTCCGGCCAACCGCCATCGGTCGCCGAATGAATCGCAAAAATGCCGCCGCCGTTCTTCACATAATTAATCAAGGACGTTCGCTGAGCCTCATCTTTTAAACCCTTCTCAATGTGGGTATTATTGTTGAAGCAGATCGCATCAAACTTCTTGATATTCTCAGGCTCAAAATTCGCGAGATCTTCCGAGAAGGTCACCTTAAAAAGGCCCGTCTTCTCGCCCATCACCTTGAGCATGGTCTCGCCAATCTCGATTGATCCGTGCCGGAATCCATAAGGCTTTGAGAAACAGAGAATCTCATGCTTCTTCTTCGGGGACTCGATCTTCGGCATGCTCGCCTCCACCAATTCGGCTTCTGACTGTTTCTTATCGTTGGCCGCAAAGAGGCCTAAGGCTAGGACCGGGAGAGTCGCGAGAAGGAGGGATTTTTTCATAGTTCTAGGTAAAACTACCTTCCTACCGACCTCATTCTTTCGCTTCCACGCCTCGTGTCCTGTGCGCGCCATCTCGCCCATCCCGCCATCAACTCCTTCTCAATTCGCTCAGATTCCTCCGATCGGCCAATGACATCAGGGTGCCTTCTCCCCAAGCCCGATCTACGAAATCCCATCACCTCCTGGACCAGCGCCTTCCGCCTTGGATAGAGATTCCTTGCGACGGGATCTCCTTCCAAAAACCTCAAAACCAAGCCATTCGGAGAATCAAACGGTGATATTATCTTCCGCTTTGAGACCTCCCGACCACGGAAAGACTTCGTGATGAAAATCTTCCCATCCTCACCCCGAAAGTGCTCTCTCATGCTACCCTCACCTTCTCCCCCATCAAGCTTACCCATTTCCCTCACCGAGAAAAACTGAAAGCCCAGTCCGGCCACACAGACCACAAGTCCCATCGAAAATCCTAGCGACAGCTTTATCCTCATCCTACGATAAGACAAGCTCGGGAGACGGACGTTCGATAATCGCGCAAACTAACCGGACATTTTCGAATAAATAAATGCGGACACCATCAAAATTGCCACAATACCGAGAAAAATCCGACCGGACTTTTTTTCGGCGACTTTACAGAGCATTCAAAACATGACGGAAAGTCGCCCCCCGCAGGCACAAACGCAAGTCAGCAAAGTTTAGAGTTTCAGATTCCCACCGTTACCGTTTAAACCAAGGCCGTGCCAGTTTCAGACTACATCGTCACCATCGGACTTGAGGTTCATTGCCAGATCAAAACGAACACCAAGATGTTCTGCGGTTGCGAGACCTCCTTCGCCGACGAACCAAACACCCACACCTGCCCGACATGCCTCGGCCTCCCCGGCGCGCTCCCGGTGCTCAATGAGTTCGCCATCGAACGCACCATCCTCTCCGGCATGCTCCTCGGTTGCACCACCCCGCCCACCGTCGTCTGGGATCGCAAAAACTACTTCTACCCAGATATGCCGAAGGACTACCAGATCACCCAGATGGACCTCCCCCTCTGCCTCGGCGGCGGCGTCCCCCTCTACGATCACAACTACCCCAAGGACGCGCAGAAAAATATCAAGAACCCCGGCAAGATCGTCGTCCTCAACCGCATCCACCTCGAGGAGGATGTCGCCAAGTCCACCCACCTCGCCAACTCCACGCTCATCGACTTCAACCGCGCCGGCACTCCCCTCATGGAGATCGTCACTGAGCCCGACCTCGACTCCGCCGAAGAAACCTTCGCCTATCTCAAGTCCCTCCAACAAATTCTCATTGCCGGTGGCATCTCCGACGCCGACATGGACAAAGGACAAATGCGCTGCGACGTCAACATCTCGGTCCGCAAGAACCCTGAGGACGAACTCGGCACCAAAATTGAGCTCAAAAATATGAACTCCACCTCCGCCGTGCGCCGCGCCATCTACTACGAGGTCGCACGCCAATGCCAAGCCCTCGACAACGGAGAAACCCTCATCCAAGCCACCTGGCGCTGGGACGAGGACCTCGCCGAAACCCAGGAAATGCGCACCAAGGAGGACGCCCACGACTACCGCTACTTCCCCGACCCCGATCTCCTCCCCGTCACCACCGCCGCCTACATCGAGAAAGTCCGCCCCCTCGTCCCCGAACTTCCCCACGAAAAATCGGCCCGTTTCCAGAAGGACCTCGGACTCACCCACTACGATGCCTCCGTCATCACCTCCGACATTCAACTCGTTTCATACTTCGAAACAGCCGTGGCGTCCGCCAAAGCTCCCGGAAAAAAAGTCGCGAACTGGATCATCAATAACCTCCTCGGCCTCCTCAATGAGAAGTCCATCGCGGTCAACGACTCGCCCGTCACCCCCGGGAAACTAGCCGATATTCTCAATCTCATCGAAGGCGGCACCATCTCCAACAGCCAGGCCCGGGAACTCTTCACCGCCCTCTGGGAAACCCCCGAAAAAGACCCCGCCGCCCTCGCCAAGGAAATGGGTTTCGAACCCGCCGACACCGGAGCCATCGACGGCCTTATCGACCAAGTCATCGCCGCCAACCCCGAAAAAGTGGCCGAAATTCAGGGCGGCAACGACAAGCTCCTCAACTTCCTCACCGGCCAAGTCATGAAAGCCTCAAAGGGTAAGGCAAACCCCAAAATGGTCACCGATGGACTCAGGGGCAAACTCCTGTGACCCGTGGCTCCTTCTAAATCAGGCCTCGTCATCTCCGACCTACACCTCTTCTCCGCGAGATCCGACGGAGACCCCCTCACCATCGGCCTTCACGACCAACTGACACGCGTCGATATCCTTGTCCTAAACGGCGACACCTTCGACTTCCGATGGAGCACCCTCGGAGACGAAGAACAGACCCTTAAAGCCGCCCAAGCTTGGCTCGACCAACTCCTCAAAAGTTTCCCCCAGCTCGAGTTTCACTACGTCCTCGGAAACCACGACTGCCTCCACTCCTTCCGCGAAATCCTTGCGCAGTTCGCCATCAAACACGCCCGCTTTCATCTCCACGAATTCACCTGCCGCCTTGGCTCCAATCTCTTCCTTCACGGAGACTGCACCAACTGGGGCATGACTCCCGCAAAACTCAAACGCTACCGCCACTCCTGGAGCAAGGACTCCCCTAAAGGCCCGCTTTCAAAATTTCTCTACCGCCTCGTCGACGCTTCCGGCCTCGGCCCCGCCTTCCACCACCTCTACTTCCGGCGAGCCGCCACCATCTCGCGCATCGAGCGCTACCTCGGCCCCGAAATCACTGGCGTGACCCACTGCTTCTTCGGCCACACCCACGTCCCATTTGAAGGCCACCTCAAAAACAACGTCACCTATTCCAACACCGGTTCAGGTATCCGGGGCATGGGCTTCCTCCCGCAAGCTTTCGAGCCCCCACCTTGCGAGAAATCTGAACGACGGCTTAAAGAGAATTAGGCATCAATTACCCCACCTCCAGATCCCCCAACAACATCTCCCTCGATTTCCCCCGCTCATCCGTCTGCCAAATCCTCCCCGTATCCAGATCCAGCGCGCTCAGCCAACCTCCACCATACGCGCAGGTGTCCAAGCAAATCGCATACCCCAGATTCGTCGGTAAATCCCCCTGAATGGTATGCCCGCACACCACCGTCTTCCCCGACTCATGCCGCTTCTGAAGGTGAAAGCGCTGGTAATAATAGGTCTCACAACCCTGCTCACCCACCGGGACATGCGCCTCCACTCCCGCATGCACTAAAATAGACTCTTCAAGCTCATGATAAAGAGCCGCATTCCGCATAAAATCCCAGTGCTCCGCCGGGACATCCTCAAACCCTCCCCCATAGGAATCGAGAGTCTCCTGGCCCCCGCAAAGTCCGCTTAAAAATCGCTCCCGATCCTTCAGTGAATCCAGCGCCCGAATCATTTGGATCTCATGATTTCCCATCAAATGCACCAGATTGTGTGTCTCCTTCATCGCCAGTAAAAGCGCGATCACTCCTTTTGAATCCGGCCCTCGGTCGACATAGTCGCCCAGCGTCACGACTAAATCCTCCGGCGATGGCTTCACCACCGCCAACATCGTCTCCAACGACTTCAAGCAGCCGTGAATATCTCCAATCACCAATCTCATTTTTCTAATTCTTCACGCAGTTTTTCGTCATTTCCTTCACCACCAATTCTTCCAATTCGCCACCCCTCCCCGTTGGCCAACTTCCAAATGCCACTTCCAATCATGGTCCGCCTCCGCCATGAGATGCGGAAAGCGCTCTGGGGAATCATTCGCGTAGCCGCAGTCATCCTCCACCGCCACGGCAGCAGTCTCAGAATCCCGGGTCTCCCCCTCGACGCTTCCCTCCGCCCCCCATAATCTCTACGACGATATGCCTAAGAGGTTTTTTTATTTCTTTTGGGAATTCTCCTCAACCCACTTCATTGCTTCCTCAATGATCTCGGGAGGTCCGGTCACATGGCCTCCGGGGAAGGTGATGTATTCGACTTTGCAACGTCGTCTTTCGAGAACTTGCGTGTCGCCTGCGACGTGAGAATTGGCAGCTTTATCCCCATCTCCGTTGACAATAGCGATAGCCATCTTTTTGGGATACTCAAGACCATGGTTCTCGCTTCCGCCAAGCCAGCCCCCGCAGGAAATGATGCCCTTCCAAGGCCGTTCAAAGGTTACACTATTCAGGTATGCCCGGAGTCCCCCACCGGACATCCCACCCATACAGAGCAAATTGGGATCGTGATCAACCCGTTTTTCGATGCTAGCTAGAAGGTCGGTAAAAATTTCGCTTCCTTCCTCGTCGCTCATTCCGTTCTTAAGTTTGTCGCAACCGACAAGAACCCACCCGAGCGCGTCGGCCCCTTGTCGAAAGTTCTTTAGAATGCCACTGCCTCCTCCACTAGGGCTAAAGAGAATTAAGAGAGATGGCTTTTTTGCAACGGAATATGAGGTCGGATAATAAACGTGGTAGCTATTTCCAGCTTCCGTCACTTCCTTGTTCGTTGTCCCCGCTCGCTCGGCCGACACTCTTTTGGCGACACCTCGCTCCTCCTCCTCTTTTTCAGCAAGTTCTCGAATGAAAGTTTGATCTTCTTGGGAGAGTTTCACAAACGGAAGGGTGAATTGCCCGCTCTTGTTTTTGATGATGATGGTCGCGGTCTTGACATCGTAGGATACGAGCTCGGCCTTGATTTCCCGAGCGTCTGAAGAAGTCCAAGTGCGTTCATCCGCCATGAGAGGTCTGAACAAAATGAAAGTGCTCGTAACAATGATTTTGAGAGTGGCATTCATAACATGATTTTGGACAAAAAATCTTTTGAGTCCATCGCGCTGGCGTAGCGACACAAACGACAGTTGATCGCCGTTAACATCCAAGACAAGGACGATCTCGTCAAGCTGCCAGTTGCGAAAATCTACGATTCCGTTAATTCATCACTCCTTCTCGATGTTCAATCCCAAGAAAGCGTTACTTGTAATTTCCCAACCTCCGGTCGTATTCTAAGAAAGAATTTTTCCCAAAAGTAATATCGGCTTCACCGGCTCAGGCCCCCTTGCGAAACCGCTCACTCCGACTTTGCCAAAAAAAATCGCCCGATACACGCACTTGTCGAGTCGATGCGGGCGGGGGCCGGAGTCACGATATCGAGGCTTTGCGGAACATCATGGCGGAGGCTGCGGCGCAGGTTGTCTAATAAAAGGCAGCCTCCCGGCAAAACGCCGCCGCGCGCTCATGAACCGCCCCTACCAGGAACGCCTCCTCTCCCTGATCGCCCTGCTTTGCGCCACCGCTTTCCCTCCTTGACACTTATTCCCGAATCAGATTCAAAATGTGTTCCCATGAACATTAATAAAGAAAATATCCCACCGCTTAGAGAACAATTCCGGGCCAGACTCATCGATCTCCGACTGCCCGCCAAGACCCACCCTTACCTCGCAAACTGGGCCGAGTCCTTCATGGAGGCCAAAGCATACCGCGCTGCCGAAAACTCCCACGCCTACTTCGCCGCTCTGTCTCGCTCGGCCCACCTCGTTCTCGAGCGGAACGTCGCCCCCTCCACCCAAAAACAAACCCTCAACGCCCTCGTCTTCCTGCACCGTGCCGTCTTCCAGCATGGCGAATTCATCATCCAAACGCCCCAAGCACCCCGGGAATACCAACGGCCTCCCACCATCCTCAGTCGCCCTGAAGTCCACGAACTGTTTGGAGAGAGCAGCACCAGGACCAGCTCAAGAACGACTGCGCCGCCGTCCACCTCCCGCGCGCCCTCCAGCGTAAATATCCTAATGCCGCCCGCGAGTTCCCGTGGACCTTTCTCCTCCCGGCCGCCAAACTCTGCGCCCATCCCCGCACCGGGAAATTCGCCCGGTATCACCTCCTCGTAGACTCCTTGCAAAGGCAGCTCAAAAAAGCCCTCAAAAAAACGACCATCACCAAGCGAGTCACCTGCCACACCTTCCGGCACAGTTTCGCAACGCACCTCCTCGATGCCAACGCCGACATCCGCCCCCTCCAAGACATCCTCGGTCATGCCGATGTCTCGACCAAAAACTGGGAACCGCGTGGGCCGAAGCCTTTTACACGACATCAACCCCGCAGGAGAGTTTCGTAACCTCTCCACATCCTAATCCCAACCAAAACAACGACAGGCAACGTCAGTAAAACACCCAGTCCACTCCGCCCGATGAGGAATCGGAGTGACCACCCACAGACTTCTTTTCGTGCGACGCGGGGATTTCCCGTCGCCAATCGTCAATCGCTTGAGGGACATCCTTTTACGCGATGCCCATCGTGGCCACCGCCACGCTCTTGGTGCCAATGGCGACCCACTGCAAGACCTAGGAGGAATCTCCAGTCAAAGCAGGATCGCCGCTGAACTGGAAAGAAAGACTTGGATTACCATCATCGACTCGCTACTAGTCGAAATGATCGGGAAAGTAAAAAAACTTACCAAGATCCACCTTTCCATCGGAATTACCCGGACCCTCCGAGTAACAAGGTGAAAGGCAGACACCCCGCATAATAAAACTGTTCGCAAAATAATTTCTCAAAAACTCATCTAGCAACTCCTTACTAAAATGAAGGTATCAATACATAAAAAAATTTGCGCATTGCTTCTGACGATTATGGCGTATCTCCCCCTAAACGGACAGAGTGAATGGGAAATCACCGATTCAATACCGCTAGATGCGATCATAGTGGATCTAATCAAAGATCCGGATCGTCCCTATCTCTACGCATTGAATAGAACTGACAATAAAGTGCTGTTTATTGATCTAGAGCTCAAGACAATCAGTGAGCTATACGTGGGTAAACTTCCCACTTCCATCGCTCTTAATGAGAACAATGACAAACTTTATGTCGCTAATGCTGGAACAGGCTCAGGAACCTCTGGCGGATACCAAATTGCCGTCGTTGATATAGCTACCAAGACCAAATCTCATCATCTTCTAACGACTTACCAACCTGTCAACATTGTCATCGGTGGCAACCAACGACTATATTATAATAATGGAGCGTGGGGTTTTGGAAACATACAGAGCACCTCAGGCTCTACAGGAGTTATCGACCTTACAACAGAGACAGAACTGGGCGAAATTGGTAGTTATAGAATTAAAAGCCACATGGTATTGAACGATGATAAGACCAAAATTTACGGCCAGTATGTTTATACCGGAAACCTTGGAGAAATGGGTGTTTTTGACGTAGAGACCGACACGATCTTCAAATTGGATGTCCACCCATATAGCCCCTATCCGTATGGGTGGGATTACAATAACTTTTCGATTTCCTCAACCGGAAACAGGCTTGCTTATGGTTACGTCTTATTCAATGCCGACAACCTTTTGATCCAATATGGAGTATTCCAAGAACTCATCTATGCCCTTAATGAGAATGGAACTATTGCATTTGGTGGTGACAACATATGGGACACTAGTTCTTTTGCGACAACTGGTGAAGCAACAGCATTACTAAATCATGGCTTGGATGTTAAGGTGATGTTTTATGACAGTGATGCACAGACACTGTATGCATTTAGCCCCAATGATTTTTCAGTCAAGACTCTTGCAGTGGCCTCTATTACAGAACCTTCAGTAGACCAAGACGAAGATGGCCTAGATATCGACGAGGAAACAACATACGGGACCGATCCAACTAAGTGGGATACTGATGGCGACGGCCTTGACGATGGATCGGAGATAGCAAATGGTCTTAATCCCCTTGTCGCAAATGCGGAGACGGCTGAGATGCGCGCATTGAAGACTACGCTGAAAAGAAACCCAGGACAGATCGATGTTTTCTCGACAGTGATCTGGGCAGAATATGGAAAAATCAATATAAAACTTCAGTTATTGGGAAGTGATGATCTAGAATCTTTCGGAGCTATTCAGGAGCCTATCTCTTTTGTGGTTCCAATGAGCGAGGAGTTCCAACAGCAGTTCTACAGAGTCGAGATAAAATAAACTAAACTGCGAATCGGGTCCCGGGGAGTAATTAGCTCCCCGGTCCCACACCACCTTACTATTACCCACAAATCCGGACACTTTCAGTCTCTTGAGATCCGTGTTGATTGCTTGAATATTTCCACATTGATCTCCACTAATTGTTCAGTGATTTTTCGGATGCGCTGGTAATTTGAAATCATCTTCCTCACTTGTCCCAATTTCCCTCGGGGAATAAAGACGGTTTTTGTTTTCTGCTGCGCGTCTTTATAGGTCAGGCGATGTGACCTCCGCGATGACTTCCGTTTACAGATGCAGTTTGCCCGACTGCATGTGGCGCATACGTCGGTAACTGATCCACGAAGGAATTCACAGTGCGTTTCAAGCTTCGCTAAAAGGGCGGCGCGGTTTTGGGTTAGATTCTTCATTCAGGAAATTTCGGGAAAATATTGACGTATAATATACGTCTCTATAAAAGGAGCATCATCAAATACCGATCATCCAAAAACCGAAGGGCTCGGTGAGATCTCGATGAAGAAGGGTAAGAATGTGAAAGAGATCTATTCGCGAGGACTGATGATGCACGCCTGCCTGGCTGTCACAACTGAAGGTTTACCCCAAGGTTTACTGAGTAACAAAATTGTGGCTCGTGAGAGCAGACCGAAACAGGAGAAGGCGGGTGCTCGTGATCGCCTTCCAATTGAGGAGAAGGAAAGCGATCGTTGGCTTGAGACCCTCACTGACACCGCCGAGGCGAGGGGTGAAAATCGAGTGGTCACAGTGTGTGATCGAGAGTCTGACATTTATGACTTTTTTAAACTTTCCAAGGAATTGGAATCCCCGGTTCTGGTAAGGGCGAGTGCGGATAGAGCGATCAACAAAAAATCCAGGTATGCTGAGAAAGATGTCGTTAAACTTTGGGAGCGTATGGAGACGCTCCCGGAGGCTGGATCTTACGAAATCGAGGTTCCACGAAAGTCGAAATCCAAGCACTCTTCGCTCAGGCTTGCTCGAACTGCGACCGTCGTAATTCGGTTTGGGTCGTTCCGGATGAATCCTCCTCGCAATCATCCCAACCCATCTTTAACATGCCGAACCTGGATCCCTTTATTCTTAACGGTTTGCTGACATTGAAAATTCCTTCGGGCACTACATTTCCTTCATTCTCTTAAATTCTCACTCTCTGGAGA
>JBLIDI010000032.1:0-21849 GCA_047634075.1 Akkermansiaceae bacterium | reverse complement strand
TGAATGGGAGATGCGACTGTCATTTTTATTCCACAGGAAATCTCAAAAATTACGAGAAAGAGGTGTGTAAAAGCGAATCACCGGAGTTGACCCCGTTCGAGACCGCTTTAACATTCGCCCTATGGCAGACGCGATTGATGATGCGAAGGAGGCTCTTACGAGCATGCTTGGGAAACTTGGTTTTGAATTCGAAGTTGAGATCGCCGGTGAACCCGGACACGAGATTCTCAACATTGTTTCGGAAGATTCCGCTCTCTTGATTGGGAAAAATGGCGATCGGCTGGATGATATCCAGTATCTTGTCAACCGGATCACCAAGGGCGCTCATCCCGATGCCCCCCGTTACCGCGTGGATTGTGACGGATACCGGGCCGAGCAGGAGCAACGGATCGCCGAAAAGGCTGTGAAGCTTGCTGACAAGGTCCGTGAGAGCGGTCGTGAACTGTGGATGAACCCCATGAATTCTTATCATCGCCGCCTTGTCCACAATGCCTTGGTGGAGGATCCGGAGGTCGAGACCGTTTCCGAGGACACAAGTTCACGGAATAAGAAAATCCTCATCCGCCTGAAGTAGGCTCTCTCCATGGAGACCCATCGGCTTGTTCTTCCGGAGGACCTGAATCAATTCGGGCACCTTTTCGGAGGGAGGCTTCTCAGTTGGGTGGATGAAGCTTCGTGGATCGCGGCCAGTCTGGAATTTCCCGATTGTCGCTTTGTCACGATGGCGATGGATGAAGTGGTTTTCCGCCATAGCGTGAAAAAAGGGGCGATCCTGACGATCCAGTCTGAGAAAGCGCGCCTTGGAACCTCGTCTGCGACCTATGAAGTGCAGGTTTTTAAGGGGCGACCGGGTGGGAGCGCACCCATTTTCACGACCCGGGTGACCTTTGTTAATCTTGACGAATCAGGGAAAAAGTCGCCTCTTCACAAGCAGATATGATCGGCCTACCAACGAATTTCCTTTTTTTTCAAGTCTCATTACTCACCAGTATTTCCGATCTCGTGACGGGGAATTTTTTTGGCCCGATCGCAAAGTCGATGTGGCTTGTCATTCTGGCAGGTGCGAGATTCTAAATTTGGGTGCACTACTTGGGGTTGGCGTGGGTGAATGGGCTCTTTTTTGGGAGATGGCCGTCTCCGAGTCAGAGGAGGGCCCTAAAAAGAGGTGCCGCGATGACGAAAGACCACTCTTGAAAATCTCTGCTTTTACGATCAAGGTGTCCTGACATCTCCATGGAACTTCCCACTCTTTTTCGTCCCCCCACTTGGCCGCTCTTCATGCTCATGTTAAGCTTGCCCAAACTCATTTCCCTTTTTCGCTAAAGATCCATGTTTGAAGTACGAGAAAAACCCGATATGGTCGAGAAGGCCATGCTGGTAGGATTTTGTTTCGCAAAGTCGGAGGAATTGGAGACCCAGCTCTTGCTGGCGGAGCTCGTGGAATTGGTCGATTCTCTGGGCATCGAGATTGTTGGAATCGAACTGGTGCGCGTGCGCGATAGGAACAAGGGATTCTTTTGCGGGACTGGGAAATCAGAGGAACTCGTCGCGCTCGCGAAAGCCCGCGAATGCGATTGCATTATTTTTGACAACGAGATTTCTCCGATGCAGCAACGCAACTGGGAAGAACTCGCTGATATGACCGTGCTCGACCGTGAGGAGGTCATTCTCGATATCTTTGCAAAGCGCGCCCGCACCAAGGAGGCCCGCCTTCAAGTCAGCTTGGCCCGCATGCAATATGCCCTTCCCCGCATGGCCCGCATGTGGGGTCACCTCGATCGTGAAGGTGGCGGTGGTGGGAGCGGCGGCGGTGGCGCCTCGCGTGGGATGGGCGAGCAGCAGATCGAGATTGATCGCCGCCTTGCCCGTAAACGCATCAGCAAATTAAAGTCCGAGCTCGAGGATGTCCGCAGGCAACGCGCCACTCAGCGCAAGGAGCGCCAGAGCAACAATATCGCGACGGCGGCCATCGTGGGATACACCAATGCCGGTAAATCGACCTTGCTCAATAAGCTCGCGGGCTCTGACGTCATGGAGGCAGATATGCTCTTTGCCACTCTCGATCCCACGACCCGGCGGATCGAATTGGAGGACGGTCAGGATCTCCTCTTGAGTGATACCGTGGGCTTTGTTCGCAATCTCCCGCACCGGCTTGTGGAATCCTTCAAGGCGACCCTCGAGGAGGCCATCTTGGCTGATTTCCTGATTCATGTGCTCGATGCCTCATCGGAGGAAATCGTTGAGCACTACCACACCACCAAGAAGGTCCTCGCCGAATTGGGTGCCGATGATAAGCGGTTCATTGTCGTCCTCAATAAGATCGATCGCGTTTCGGACCCTGCTATCCTCGCCGGCTTGCGGGCGGACTTCCCGGGAGCTTTTGAGGCCTCGGCTGTCACCGGCCAGGGACTCCCCGAACTGACCTCGACCTTTATGGGGCTCCTTGCCGACCGCGTTAAGAAGCTGACCTATCGAGTCCCGCAAGCCCGTGGTGATATTTCCGGTCTCATTCACCGCGAGGGAAAGGTTCTCGAAACCGATTACGATGGAAATGACATCATTCTCACCGCCATCGTTCCCAAGAATATTGAGGGACAACTTGAGTTTTTTTTGGAAGACTAACGACGGTGCGATGCGCAAGCGAAAGGAATGAGGTAAGCCTCCCGGGTAGAGAGAGTATGGCGAGTGTAAAAAACATCTCGCACATGCTTTGGCGTTTTTACGATTGAGCCACCGCAAAAAGAAAAATCGTGATCATGATAAAGCCCACATGGATGAGACTTTGATCTAGATTTTTCTTTGAGAACCACCTTCGGTGACTCGCTTTCTTTTCGTAGACGAGATAAGCCAGAAATGCCGCGCTTCCTCCCAGAAGACAGGGTGTGAGAACGTAAAACAGCCGATTGAGCCCGACCAGGTCGGTCACTCCTTTAGCGAACCCGGTTCGTGGTTTGGAATTTGGAAAAAATGCGGTGGAGATCCAAGCCACGTAGCTAAAGACCGCATAGGGTCCAAAAAGGAGCCATTGCTTGGATGGTGTATTAGATTGATGGTGCATGGTTCCCCTGAATATTTCGAGGGTCGGCGGCGTGAATCAGGCATCAGGGAAGATCAGATCTACGGGAGTTGCCGACTAGGTGCGCCGATATTTCCATGTTCCCCACTCGAGGACTTCGACTTTTACCTTGGTGGTGCCGCGGGAGTAGAAGCCGAGGCGTTGGGCGCAGCCGATGGTGACATCGATGAGCCGGTTTTTGGTGTAGGGGCCGCGGTCGGTGATACGGAGGATCTCGGACTTGCCGTTGAATAGGGAGGTCACGCGGATCCGGGTGCCAAAGGGGAAGGTCTTATGAGCAGCCGTTTTAGCACCGTTTGAGAGGAGGCGCCCGCTCGCAGTGGCCCGGCCATGGTTGGTTTTAATGCTGTACCAAGAGGTAATGCCATGGTAAGTCTTGAGCACACTTTCCTTTGAGAGGCTGGTCTTCTTGGGGGCTATTTTTGCGACTTTCGCGGAAGTCGGTTTGACACGATTGGTCGCCCGTTTCTGAGTTGGGAGGAATCCACCGCATGAGGTAAGGGAAAGGATGATGACTCCGGAGAGGAGCTGAAAGAGCCATTTGTTGTTCATGTCCGATGGGAGGCTAGCACTTGCGAGCCGGTAAATAAAAGAGGATTTGCGTGTGGTTCGACAGAGGCGGTCGTTTTTGGTAGCCTTTCGGTGTTATGAAAAGATCGTTCGTGCTTTGCTTTCCACTTTTTTGCGTGGCCTTGCTGGCGGCATTTACGGTGCCGGGGATGGATGAACGGAAGAAAGCAGTTGGGAGCTTATTTCACCTTTCGCCAGATTTAAAGGCGGCCTTTGAGCCCGGTGATGACTTCGCGCCGTTGCCGAAACCGGGTGGGTTCGACTGGTTGGCTTCCCATAAGGAGGAGGGCCAAAGCTATGATCAGTTTCTGAAGTCACGGCCCAATAAGCCGGGGGCGGGTGGTCGCAAATTTATCTACTTACAGCCGGTCGGGGAGTTTCCTGAAGGCGCTCCGGAGATGGAAACTCTGCGCAAGTATCTCGAAGCCTACTTTTACCCCATGCCCGTGAAGTTATCGAAGGCGCTCATTCTCAAACCCTCGGCTGCGATCCAGACACGTGGTGAGCAGGTTCACAGCACGGACCTCTTGAATGCCCTTCAAAAGCGGGTCCCGAGGGATGCCCATGTCATGATGGCGGTGACGATGAAAGATTTATACCCGGGGCCGGCTTGGAATTTTGTCTTTGGAGTGGCCCGGTTGAAGCAGCGATGCGGGGTCTTTAGTTTCGCCCGCTATGGAGTGGCGGATGATCGTAAGCGCGCGCTTCTTCGCGCCTTGAAAGTGATCTCTCATGAGACCGGTCATGCCTTTGGAATTAAGCATTGCGTCCACTTCCATTGTCTCATGAATGGCTCCAATAGCTTGGACGAGACGGACCGCGCGCCGCTCTATTTTTGTCCGGCCTGTCTTCGTAAGATTCACTGGGGGCTGAAGTTTCAACCGGGTGAGCGTTACCAAAAGTTGAGTGATTTCCTGGAAGGGAATGGTCTCAAAGAAGAGGCAAAGTGGTTTGTGAAGCGGGCGGAGAAGACCCGATAGGATCAGGATGATGATTGGCAGGATTGATTGAGGTAATGATATTGCCTCAACAATCGATGATTTGTTTTTAGGGTGATGTGCTTATTCTGTGGGTGATGAATTTAATAATGGAGCGTCCTTTTCAGGCTTTTGCCTTGCCTCATAACACGGCGATGGTGGTGACTTTGATTATTGCGATTGCAGTGACTGGCTATGCGCGGAGCAAGCCGAATGAGAAGGGGCTTAGGGCGGTCCGCTTCGGCATGGGGGCGCTGTTGCTGATCGCGGTCGCGCTCGATCCGGTGCTGACCTTGGTTCGCTATGGGTTGACGGATCAAGGCTGGACGCTTGTCCAGGATAATTCCCTGCCCTTCTATCTTTGCGATGTCGTTTCGATTATCCTGGCTCTCGCCTTGTTCACGAAGAATCAACGACTGGCCGAGATCGGATACTTTTGGGGGCTCGCCGGGACGCTGCAGGGGCTCATCATGCCGACCTTGTATTTCGACTATCAGGAAATTGAGTTCTACATTTTCTTTCTCCAGCATGGCGGCGCTCCCATCGCGGTGGTCTTTTTAGTCTGGGGTTTAGGGCTCGCGCCGGAAAAGGGAGCCTTTCGTCGTTCGATCTACTGGAGCCTGGGCTTTCTTGCCATCGTATTGATGATCAACGGGATCATCGGGGAGAATTACAGCTTCCTGTGTGCAAAGCCGGGTGCCGGGACTTTCTTTGATTATATGGGTCCTTGGCCCTATTATCTCATCACCTTGCAGGGGATTTCGTATACCCTCTTTGGCTTCCTTCTCTGGATCGCTCCCAAGCCAGAAAAGCTCTCCGCATTCAGCTTAGATTCAGGTTTGGATGGTTAGGGTGCGGAATGAAGACGATCCTATCTTTAGTGTTTCTCCTTCCCTCGATGTCGCGGGGTCAGGATGCCGTGTTGGACCTGACGACGTTACATTCGTATGCCGATCAGGAAGTTCCCGCGTATATTAACCCCGACAATACCCCGGTTACCAACCGGATCACGGACATCGGAGCGACTCTGGGAAGAGTGCTCTTTTACGATAAACGTCTCTCGAAGAATTCCACGGTGTCGTGTTCTTCTTGTCATCACCAAGAGCATGCTTTTGGGGATCCCGCGCTGGCGAGTGTGGGGGTGAACGGGACAACCGGGCGTCATTCGATGCGCTTGATCAATGCCCGATTTGCGAGTGAGCGGAGGTTCTTCTGGGATAAGCGTGCTCCTACTCTGGAGGCCCAAACGACCCAGCCCATTCAGGATCATATCGAGATGGGCTTCAGCGGCGCGGATGGCGATCCGGATCTCAATGCGCTGGTAGAGCGGGTTTCACAATTGGAGCTTTATGGGGTGCTCTTCACCGCGGTTTATGGTTCGCCGGTGGTAACCGAAATCCGGATGCAGCAGGCTCTGGCGCAGTTCGTGCGGAGCATTCAGTCCTTCGATAGCAAGTATGACCGGGGCTTTGTGGCCGCTCCGAATCCCAACGCGGACTTTGCCAATTTCACGGCCCGGGAAAATCAGGGAAAAAGAATCTTCCAAAATCCTCCGGGGCCGGATGGCGGAGCGGGGTGTGCGGCCTGCCATCAGCCGCCGACCTTTGATATCGATCCCAATTCCGGTCACAATGGTGTCATCACCGCGATCGGTGGTGGACAAGATCTCACCAACCGCCGCTCGCCCAGCCTGCGTGACCTTGTCGATGCGGAAGGCAACGCGCATGGTCCCTTTATGCATGACGGTTCCAAGGCTTCCCTTCTTGATGTCGTGAATCACTACAACGCGATCTCGGCAATCACGCCGGGGCTTGATCCCCGTTTGGCCGGTCCACCTCCCCGTCCCGGTGGACCTCCTCCAACACCCCAGCGCTTGAATCTTTCGCAAGCCCAAAAAGAAGCTTTGGTGGCATTTCTGGGAACTCTCACTGGGGAGTCGGTTTACGCTGATTCGAAGTGGGCTTCCCCCTTTGATTCGAACAATGATCTTTCCTTCGTAGTTCTGCCCGCCGAGGTTTATTTTGCCAAGGATTCTGGCGCGATGACAATACAAGCTACTGGAGTTCCCAGGGTCAGGTATCTCCTGAAGTCATCACCTGATCTTGAGACATGGGATGATGGCGTTGAGATCACGGCCGGTGCGGATGGGCTCCTTTCGCACGAGATGGCTGTCGCGCCCCAGGCAAAGTTCTTCTGCTTCGTCTACCAAGTATCGGAATAGATCGTCTTCTTTTTGAACAAGGAAAAGCGCGTGTGGCCTGAGCCGCACGCGCTTTTTTTTGAAAAGGGTAATCGGTGAACCCGTTCGTTTAGAGCGTGGTCTTACTCGTCTTTCACCGCTTCTTTAAGCTGCTTGAGACGGGTGTTTTTGAAGCTGGTCATCTGCTTGCCCATCTTGGAATTGGGCTCCACGGCAATGAGCTCATCAACGGCATTCTCCAAGGCATCATAATCCTTGCCGCCGAAGAGGATGTTGAGTTTGAACATCAGGATCTCCTGCTTCTTCTCGCCTTCGAGTTTTTGATCAACGACGAACGTGTCGATGAGTGAAAGCGCTTGTTCGGTGTTTTCACTCTCCATCGCGAGTTGGAGGTCGCGCTCCAGTCCCATCATGGCATTTTGGGCGTTTTCAGCGGCTTTCAATCCGGTCTTGTCGTCAGGATCATTGGCTTTGATCTCATCGATGACTCCGGCGTATTGATTGCGGTAGTCTTCGGGGACGGCCTTCAGTCCTTCGAAAAGAGCGATTGCCTTGTCGACGCCTTTGGCGCTCTTGGCCTTCGTGAAGCCGGCATCACGGGCGGCCTTATTTTTCTGAAGGGTGGCAAGATGCTCTAGGTAAGCTTCGGGGCCCCCTTTTTGGTAACCGGTCTTGGCGTAGGGGCGCCCCTTGGCATCGGTGATGAGGATCGTGGGAAATCCCTGAATTTGGTATTTTTGCTTCAGCATTTCATTTTGCTGAATCGTCTTCTCGTCGAGTATTGATTTGTCGCGTGGGTAATCTAGCTCCACCAAAATATACGTATCAGCGACCCCTTTTTTGAACGGGTCGTGCTGGAAGACTTCTTTGTTGAGCTTGATACACCAGCCGCACCAGTCGGATCCGGTGAAATCGACGATGAGATCTTTGTTCTCTTCGGCGGCTTTTTTCTTGGCCGCTTCGAAGTCATGCACCCAGCCTTCACCACCGGCGAAGGAAAAGGATGTTGAGAGGAGAACAGCAGAGGCAATGAAGGAGGCAATGAAGGAGGCAGTTTTCATAATTTTGTCTTTAAGACAACGTAGCTGGATCCTTATTCCATGCAACCTTCGTGATTTTCTTGCACTTTTAGGTGCTGTTCAATTGACTGCTCTTGATGTTGCCCATTGATCACGCTCGCGCTAAGCTCAAGGAAGTCTTCGGTTTTGAGGATTTTCTGGACGGGCAGGAAGGGGTGATTGCGGAGATCCTCTCCGGGCGGGATGGCTCGGTGGTCATGCCGACAGGTGGGGGAAAGTCGCTGTGCTATCAGCTCCCCGCTCTTTGTCGGGAAGGGGTGACTTTAATCGTGAGCCCGCTCATCGCCTTGATGAAGGATCAGGTGGACGCGCTCATGGAGCGGAATGTCGCGGTCACTCTGATCAATTCCACGCTGAGCTGGAAAGAGCAGCAGGAGCGGCTCGAGGGTATGAAAAATGGAGCCTATCAGCTGGTCTACATTGCCCCGGAGCGTTTCCGAGCCGGTTCCTTCATGAATGCTCTGAGCGATGTTAAAATCGAGATGGTCGCGATTGATGAAGCGCACTGCCTTAGTCAGTGGGGGCACGACTTTCGGCCGGACTACATGCGGCTCGGCAAGGCGCTGGACGACCTGGGTCGGCCGCAATGTGTCGCTTTGACGGCCACGGCCACCGCCATTGTCCGTGAGGATATTCGCAGCGTCCTCAAGCTCCGTGAGCCCTTTGAAAATATTAGTGGGTTTGAGCGTCCCAATCTCAGTTTCACGATCACGCCGGTTGAGAAGGTCACCCAGAAGTATGCCCGGCTTAAGAAGGTTGTCAGCGAGCATAAGACCGGGATTGTCTATTGTGCCACACGCAAGAAAGTGGAGGAGGTTGCGGAGACCATTCATTCGTGGGGGCTCAAGTGTGTCGCCTATCATGGCGGGATGTCTGACAAAGAGCGTGAGCGGACCCAGAACTGTTTCATTTCAAAGGAGGCCGACATCGCCGTGGCTACCAATGCCTTCGGCATGGGGATTGACCGCTCCGATGTGCGCTTCGTGGTTCATTTTGAAGTCCCGGGCAGCGTGGAGGCCTACTATCAGGAGGCCGGGCGAGCGGGACGTGATGGTGAGGCTTCGTTTTGTGATCTCCTCTTCAACTATGCGGATACGCGGACGCAGGAATTTTTCATCGATGGGGTGAATCCGGGAGCGGGCATGATCCGTGATGTTTATCAATTCTTCCTCAATGATGCTGACGAGAACTACGAATGTCATCGTACTTTGGATGACATCAAGGATTCGATCGGGGCCAAGAACGGCATGGCGATCGGGGCGGCTATGGGCTCCTTGATGCGCGGGCGCTGGATCGAGCGCTTTGATGTCCCGGGTTCGCGATCAAAGGGGACCCGTCTTTTGAAGCCCGATGTCTTGACGCGTGATCTTGTCCTCGATGAAGCCGCGCTTGAGGAGAAGGAACGTCGTGACCGCGAGAAGCTCGAGAAGATGGTGCAGCTTTGCTATGCCAATACCTGCCGGCAGCAGTGGATTTTGGAATACTTCGGCGAGGAAAATGCCCCCATTTGTGGAAGCTGCGATGTTTGCCGGGGGGAGGAAAACAGCGAGCGCCGTGCCCCCTCGGAGGAGGAGGATTTAGTCGTGCGCAAGTTCCTCAGCGGAGTGGCCCGCATGTCCCGCCGGACGGCTACGGGTTGGGAAGGGATTTTTGGACGTGGGCGTATCATTCAGATGCTTGTCGGGAGTAAATCGCAGGATATTTTGCGGACCCGACTTCACGAGCTAAAGACCTACGGTCTGCTCAAGGAGAGAGGGACGGCTTATTTGAATGCCTTGGCCCGCAGCCTGAATGATGGCGGATTGATCGTGACCCAGATGGGGGAGTATCCGCTCGTGACGCTGACTCCTCGCGGTGATCAGGTCATGCGGGGAAAGACCAGCTACGCTTTGGAATGGCCGGCGAAGGATGGGATTTCCAAGAGCTCCGACGAGGGTGTGGAGCTCAAGGATCTTGGTTTTGATGGCCGGCTCTATGATCGGCTTAAGGACGTTCGGACGCGGCTCGCCAAAGCGGCCCAGGTGCCGGCCTATGTGATTTTCTCGAATGAAACCTTGGAGTATCTCGCTCGCCTGCGGCCAAAGACGATGGACGCCGGGCTCTTGGTGAAAGGAGTGGGTGAGGCAAAAGCCGAGAAATACCTCGAGCCATTTCTAAAGGTCATCCGCCAGGTGGATCAGGGCGCGTAGTCCTTCTTCGGCGGATGTCCGGGATCCGTGATTTAAGAAGACACCGCGAAGATTCATGCGGGCGGCCAGGCGGACGCTCTCTTTGCCGATCTGGCCATCATCGTTAAAGATCGCGGGCGGGAGAGAAGGATGCCCTAAGTGGTTTGCGAAAAGATCGCCTGCGAAGAGAATTTTCTCTTCGTGCAAAAGAAAACCGCAGTGCCCCGCGGTGTGGCCGGGGAGTGAGATGACTTCGAGACAGCCAATAGTCTCACCCTCCTGGAACCAATGATCTACTTTTGGGGCCTTGTATCGCAGAACGAAGCGACCGCTTCTTTCCAGCCAGCCGCAGACCTTACTCCATCCCCGGTAGTGATGTTGACCTTGGACATGGTCGCGATCAGCGATGGGGGCATGAACCTGGCAATCGGTGAGTTTTTGAAGTTTGGCGACATTCAGAGTGTGATCGAGATGGCCATGCGTCAGGAGAAGACTCCGGACATCGGAGAGAGTCTTGCCGTGTTTGGCGAGGGCTCTCTTGATCCTGCGAATTCCAAGAAGGAAGCCTCCGTCGATCAGGTCAATACCACCTTCCGCAATGATGAGGTGGTGATGAACGATGAAGCCACGGAGCTGTACGATTTTGGGCACAGAGGGAGAGTCTCACCTTTTGTGAAAAAACCAACGATGGATGCTTTCTAACCTGCTGTCCGTGTGATTGAATTTCCCCCTGCCCCTATGAGTGAAGATACTCCACAAACTCCCGAAAACGAAGGAGCTCTTGATTTGTCCAGTTTGAATTTCGGCCCCGCGTGGGCTCGTGATCCATCGGAATCCAAAAGCCTAAAGAAATATAAAGACCGCGGTGACCGCGATGATAAACGTGGGGGCGGAGGTCGCCGCGATGATCATCGAGGGGGCGGAGGTCCGCGCCGTGACCAACGCGGTGGCGGCGGAGGTGGCGGCGGAGGAGGGGGATTCCGGGGAAACCAAGGCGGCGGAGGAAGCCGTGGTCGTCGCGAAGACGATCGCCGACCACCCCGTCAGGAAGTGGAGCCGCCGGAAGGAGTGAATCTCCGTCTCATGCCGGCCGAGGAGAGTCTCGATCTCCTCGCCAAGCGCGTCATTGATTCCGGCCAGACCTTTTCGGTCTTCGACCTCGCCAAGGTGCTTCTGCAAAGCCGCGATCGTTTCCGGGTCACTTTCGATTCTCCGGAGAAGAAATTTTACCGCTGTCGTGAAGACCAGTCCCTCTGGCTCACGCGTGATGAGGCTCTTCGCCATCTCTGGCGTGGAGATTGGACCGGGAAATATTATGAAGAGGTGAAGGTGGAGGGCGAAGCTCCCAAGGGAAGTTTTTCATCAGTCGCCCGGTGTGGCCTCAGCAATGAACTCCTCGGACCACCCAACTATCATGGCTATCAGGAAAAATTGATCGCGTTGCATCGCGAACGATTTTCCAACATGTCGCTCGATGCTTATAAAGCCAAAGTCCGCATGGAGCGTGGTGAAGAAGCGGTCGAAGCATGGCTCGAGAGCATGAAGACGGTCACGAAGTGGAAGGTCGCCGAGCCGAAAAGCGAGGAGCCCGAAGCCAAGGAGGAAGTTTCCGGGGAGAAGCCTGCTGAAGAGGCCCCTGCCGAAGCGTCCGCCGGGAAAGTGGCAGAGCCTGCGGCCGATGAAGTCGCAATTAAAGCCGGAGCTCCGGCAGACGAGTCTGAAGGAGTCACAGTTGAAGCTCCCGTCACTGAGCCTGAAGCCACTCCCGAAGCCGAAGAGTCTGCCCCGAACGAGGAAGAAACGCCTGCCGAGGAAACTCCGGTCGAATTATTTGACGATACCCGCGCGGTGGAGCGTCACTTTGCCGAGAAGAATTTCGAGGTGGCATTTGAAGAGACAAACCGTGCCTGGGTGATCGGTGATATCCGCGGTAATCTCCTCTCTCCAGGATTGTTGACTCTCCTCAAGCGTGGTGTCGCCGAAGAAAAGCGCTATCCCGCGAAGCTCATGCCTTTGGTCTGCCGCCAGCTTTCGGGTCGTCATGTTGCGGTCTTTAAGTGGAATAAAAAACTCAAAGTGGGGCCATCACGTCCGCATGCCGTTCCCGACAGTACTCCGCTTTCCGAACGCCCAAGAACCATCATTGATCATCTTTCTAAGCATTCAGGGGTCGCCCTAAAGGAGTTTTGGGAGGCCGTCATGCCGAAAGGTGTCACCGCCGAGCAAAAGCATGATTGGTTGCAGGACTTTCAGTGGCTTTTGAGTCAGGGGCACATCATTCTGCTCGCAGATACCACAATTCACATCGCCAAGAAAGGTGATGGTGACAATCCACCTCAAAAGAGGGCGGCGAAAAAGTCTAGAAGCGCTCTCAAGGAAAGGACTCCGGTTGCGAAGTCAGAGCCTGCGAAAGTTCCCGTAGTTGCAGAGCCCAAGACCACCGTGACTCCAGAAGTGCCGGAATCTCCTGTCGTGGAAAGCAGCCCGGAACCCGAGCCCGAAGTGCCGGAATCTCCTGTCGTGGAAAGCAGCCCGGAAACCGAGCCCGAAGTGCCGGAATCTCCTGTCGTGGAAAGCAGCCCGAAACCCGAGCCCGAAGTGCCGGAGTCTCCTGTCGTGGAAAGCAGCCCGGAACCCGAGCCCGAAGTGCCGGAATCTCCTGTCGTGGAAAGCAGCCCGAAACCCGAGCCCGAAGTGCCGGAGTCTCCTGTCGTGGAAAGCAGCCCGAAACCCGAGCCCGAAGTGCCGGAGTCTCCTGTCGTGGAAAGCAGCCCAGAACCCGAAGCAAAGATCGACGATGGTCCTCAAACGGCCTGATCGGCACTCCTCATCAGGACATCATTGATCTCCACACCCTCGGGTGAGGTGAGAATGTGCACGGCCGTTTCGGCGATTGCCTCCGGAGTCAACATCTTGATGTTGGCCCGGGTGGCGGCGAGTTCGTCCTCGCGACCAGCGAAATATTTGTCGAGAAGCGGAGTGTCTACGAACCCGGGTGAGAGACAGGAGATTCGGGTTTTGTTGCCGATCGTCTTCAGTTCGGCACGGAGGGCTTCCGAGACCGCGCGGACCGCGAACTTAGTACTCGCGTAAAATCCTCCGGTCGGCGGAACCCGGTGTCCGGACATCGAGGAAAGATTGAGAATATGTCCTCCGTTATCCGGGAAAAGCGGAAGGGCCAGCTGGCTGCACATTCCAAGGGCGTGCACATTAACCCGCCACATCTCCTCCCATTGTGCGGGATCGCCATCACAGAGGCGGGAGAGGTAAGCGAGCCCGGCGGAGTTGACGAGGATGTCGAGCGTCTCAAGGCCCGCGAATGCCAATTTGATTTCCTCTGGTTTTAAAAGATCGCAGGGAAGGGGGATGACCTCCGCAGGGAGGCTTTCGATGGATCGACAGAGCCCGATGACGGTCATGCCTTCGTCAAGCAGCGCTTCGGCGATGGCTTTCCCAATCCCCGAGGAGGCTCCAGTGATAAGAGCGGTTTTCATGAGTCGGTATCTTCGAGAGCAGCCCGGAAGACATTGGCGGCGGATTCGGCCTTTTCGGCATTATTGTCGATCGCAAATCCCTCGAACTTTTCCGGCGTCGGAGTTTGTCCGGATTCGGTCGCGGTCTTGATCGGGACGAAATCGAGATCATCTCGGGCGATCGCAGGCTTTTCCGGGGGTGTCGGTGTCGGTGCAGGCGGGGTGGGAACCGGAGTTGGGATGATCGGTTGCGGAGGCGCGGGCTGGGGGATGTTTTTGATGGCCTCGATGACGATTTTTTCCTGCTTCTTGAGTTCGCCTTGCAAGGTCGATTTGGTGGATTCGAGAAAGCGATCCATCTCCTCGCGCCGTTCCCGGTCGCCTCTCGCGAGGGCTTCGAGTTCACCCTGATGTTTCAAAAAGCGGGCCTCCGAGGAGCGTAGAGTCGCGATTTAGGTCATCAAGGCGGAGTTCTCCGATTTGAGAATGGCGAGTTTTTCGTCTGTCAGTTTTTCATGGGCTCGCACGGCGGTTCGGGCGAGGTGTCCCTTGATCGCGGAAAAAATGCCGGTGAAAAGAACACCCGCCAAGAAGCCGACGAGAGAGGGGATAAGAGAGGGGCTGTCTAAAAATTCAGTCATGGGATGGGGGTTTGTCTCTTGCGGTTGAGGGAGAAAGTGCAATTCTAACGCCGAGGGAGCTCCCGACTACTCTGTGAGTGCATCCCTACAAAATCAAACCCAATTAGATTATGGCCCACACTCTTCCTGAACTCGGATACTCCCACGACGCCCTTGAGCCCTTCATCGACAAGGCCACCATGGAAATTCACCACGGCAAGCATCACAATGCCTATGTCACAAAATTGAACGAGGCGCTCGAAGGTCACCCCGACCTCGCCGGTCTTTCGCTTGAGGAACTCCAGACCAAGATCTCCGGAATCGCTCCGCTTCGTAACAATGGCGGAGGTCACTTCAATCACAGCCTCTTCTGGAAGGTGCTCGCTCCCGGCGGTGCCAGCGCTCCCACGGGTGACCTGGCCACCGCGATTGACTCCGCTTTCGGTTCTTTCGAGGCTTTTAAAGAGGAATTCGCCAAGGCCGGGGTCACTCGTTTTGGTTCCGGTTGGGCATGGCTCGGCTTGAAATCCGACGGCGCTCTCGGCGTTTGCTCCACTCCAAACCAGGACAACCCTCTCATGGGTGAGGCTGCTGGAACTTGCGGATGCACGCCAATCCTCGGACTCGATGTCTGGGAGCATGCTTATTATTTGAACTACCAAAATCGTCGTCCTGACTACATCTCCGCCTTCTGGAATATCGTCAACTGGGACGTCGTCGCAGAACTCTTCGCTGCTGCGAAGTAAGCATCGGGATTACTTTTTGACCAAAGCGCGAAGCTCCTTCGGGGCTTCGCGCTTCTTTTTTTAAGGGCCTCGATCAGTCTGACGAGGCAGGCGTGTGAGAGAACTTTGGACCCAAAGATCTGGCAGCCACTTCATCCGCGGATTTCCTGAAAGAGAAGTAAAACCGGTTTGCCTGATTTCTTCGACGCTTCAAGCGAGTCCGGGAGATCTCGCGACCACTTGACGGTGCCGAGTTCCATCCGTTGCTTCGGTTCACCATGGCCGCTGGCGACCAGTAGGGTGAGGAAAAGTAGCATTTTAATGGGGTTCGGAATCTGGATGAAGGGAGCTATTCCCGGTAAGCGAACTTTACGAACCAGCTCAAGGGTGTTTAATCACTTTTATGAAACGCCTTTACCTCACTCTCGTCGCTTCAATTGCTCCTTGTTTTGCCGAACTTCCTCAAATGTCGGATAAGACCGAATGGCTCGGCTATTTCGTCGGTTGGGAAGATCGCTCGGCTGATTTTGGAATCGGGGCCGATGGCGAGGCCCTCCTCCATCCCAAGAAGAGTGGGAAAAGGATAGGTCACAAGGAGATCAGCATTCGCTACGTGATCGAAGAAGAGATCAATCGCAAGTGGGTGCGCCGCCAACTTCTCGATAAAGTTGGCGTCGCCAGCGCGAACGAAAAGGGGCTCGATCCTAAAACGCCAGTCGTCTTGGTCACCACCGTGACCGGCGGCACAAGCGTCGAGTGGACCCACCTCGTTTCCCGCGGGGAGATCAATGTCATGCCCAAACTTCTCGAGAAGAAAACGGAGAATAAGATTCGTATCGGGATGGAGTTTGCTCTCCCAAGACTTTATCGCTTTGAGGAAACTCCTGATGCCCGCGAACTCAAGAAGAAGGTCGGCGGTGACTCCATCAAGGCCGTCCGCCTCAAGGACAAGAAGAGTGTCCGCGTGAAGTTTCATGAAGTGGAAGATGACATCACCAGCGAAGAGTACTTGGCCGACGGTGCGAGCGAGATCGAAGTCGAATCAGATGGCATTCTCGGGAACAAGTTCGTCATGGAAATCGGCGGTGACAAGACCGGTCGCATCGATGTGAAAACCAAAGGCCCTCTCTACAATTCTTTCCGAATGACCTGGATGGCCGATATGGCAAAGTTGGGTGAAAAGGACTGCTTCATAACCTTCGCGGTGGAGTAAGCTTCAGGACCTTTTGCAGGTGGATCGCAGTGAGCGCACCCATCGATTCACACGCTTCAAAGGCGTGGGAGCCATAGCGTTCGACCATGAAATCGCGCAAGGCCACCACGTGTTCATGCGGGGCCAGCGTGGTCCGGTTCATCACTGTCAGGACCGCCTTAAGCCGGTTTCTTTCCACCTTGGCCCGCCGGGACATCTGCAAATGTTCCTCCGCACGATACTGAAGAATCGTTTGGTTATTCAAGTGCGTGCGCACCAGATCCTCGACCGGCTTGTTGTCCGGAAACATGTGCGCGCGGTAGACTGAAATACGGCCTTCATAGGATTGCTGGTCAAAGTCGATCGGACGCACGCGATATTGCACCTCTTCAAAATCCGGCGTGATGTCGACGACGTAGTTTACCGTCCTCATATCCCCGAGCAGACGCACGAAGCAGCGCTCACCAAATTTCACGAACTCCTTGGCCACCCGGACGTGATTGAGACCCGGCGTTCCGAGGTGGTCACGGATGAAGACATCTCCCGGAACTCCCGCGATGTGTTCCTCAATCAGGGTATTGCCATTGACGAGGTAGTTGATGCGATTGGGTGAAAGGATGTGCTCCAACTCCAGCCCGAAAAGCCGCGAGGCATCGGCGTGCTTCACGTAATAGTAATCTGAATTTCCGTTGAAGAGGTTGGTGATGCGGATTCGAAACGGCCGCGAGTTTCCAAATTCCCCGAAGTCGATGCGCTCCACGGTGAGGTGTTCGGCCAGACTGAGATCGCCGCCGATTTTCAGCATCGCATAGATTTTGGTCAGCTTGGGCCGAAGCTCCGCCATCACCTCCGGGGGATACATCACCTCCAGCCACAGCGTTTCTTCACCAGCCGGATTTTCGTAGGGGATCGATCCCGAGAAGCGCAGGAGTTCGTCGTAAACGAGCGGCACTTCCGAAAGGCGCCCGTAGTGCGCGAGGTAGTTGAGCAGGGAGTCCGAGATCGGATAGAAGTTCTTACGCCGTGAAATCACGTCAATAGAGTCCTAGGCATCCTCATTGGGATCAATCCAGAAAAGAGGATTCATTCCGTCTTTCTGGAATTTCGCCCAGTATCGCTTCTCCAGTGGTTCGGATTTTTCACGCCGATCTTCATCGTTTAAGGCCAGGAAATCCTTCTCTCCGAGCTGCCGCACCAAGTCTCTCTCAACCAGGCGAATCATCAATTCTTCCCAAAAGACGGCATTGCGAAGCTCATCTAGGCACTTGTGAAAAAAGGAATTCTCCTGGAATTTTTCCGTCACCCGGTTCTTCTCTCGTTCGGCGTCATACTCGATGATTTCCGCCAATCGCGTGCTTTTCGCCGCCTCCAGGACCTTGTTCTCGATGCCTTCAAATTGTGCGAACCCGGCAGTCTCTTCGCGCTCGGGATTCATATTCGCGATCTCCGTGGCAAGGCTGACCATCTCTACCAGAGTGGCCAATTCCTCGTCAGTGAATCGCAGATACATCGCGCGCGCACAGAATCATCGAACAGATCTGCACACAAGCTCGTAAATCACTTGATCTCCTTGGCGGTTTCCCCCTAACGTAGCGCCGCACGCAAGTGGTCGCGCGGGATTAGCTCAGTTGGTAGAGCGACTCGTTTACACCGAGTATGTCGGCGGTTCGAGTCCGTCATCCCGTACCACTTGATTCTATAAGGGTTCCAACGCCTTGGGGCTGAAAATTGTATTAGAGTGGCAATCCTCTGTCATGAGCAGAGGGGGCCCCGCGCTCGGGTGGACAAACCCGGTGTTACGCTCAAACTCGAGATCAACTTCGATCGTCTTGAACAGGTCGACGTTCTCACCGTGAGAGCTCCGTCTCTGGGATGAAAGAGGGATACCACGCCTTTCGGATCCGAGCCTCTGCAATTTTGATATTGGGATTGCCAATGCGGGGCTGCCAATGCGGGGCTGCTCGATGAGCCGGATCAAAGTCGGATCCAAAAATCATCGCCACCAAATTTTAGAGCTGCCTCTATTCGTTTTGAGATCCTTGCCCACCGAGTAAGTCCAACGATCGGGCATTCTCACGATCGCTTTTTCATAATTCGGACTGACCGAGCAGGAGGGAAAGACCCGACAAACATGCCCAATCGGAAAAGGGAAATCCGGAGTCTCGGGAAGACCCTTACCTTTTTACCGAAAACCCCGCTACGAACACGGTAAAAACTACCGGATTCTGGGATCCCACCAAAAAATAAAACGAGGAGTTTTCTGCTTTCCCCCCAGATAGAATAGGGGTTTGAGCCGACCCGGCAGGGATTGGCACGGGAAGTGCCGAATGGACATTCCGCACCAAAATCTGATGTCTATGCAAAGCAAGAACTTCCGACCCAATCTCATTCTTCCTTCCAAGATCAACGCCTCTTCTCTGAGCTGTGTCATCACCGCCATGAACGAGGAGCAAAGCCTCGGAGAACTCTACCACGGCATCCGCGTTCAGGCCGAGAGGCTCGCACCTGACTGGGAGGTGATCTTAATCGACGACGGCTCAACCGACGGCACTTGGAACAAGATGCGCGAACTCGCCACGGAGGACCCACTCCACGTCAGAGCCCTCCGTTTCCGCCATAATCGCGGGACGTCCGACGCCCGCGCCCTCGGATACAGCGAGGCCAAGGGGGAGACTATTTTCACGATGGACGCCGACCTTCGGGATGATCCAGTCGAAATCTCCAGCTTCATCGCAAAACTATCGCTAGTCTCTAGCTTAACTTGAAATTTTATGATCACCACGGCGGATTTAAGGTCTACCGCAATGAAGTGGTGATGGCCCTCGTCCTCACCATGTATGGCGACAGGGCACCGCATGGGTCTTAGTTCGCGGCCGTGATCCCGTAGGGCTTCGCTTTTGACTTCGCTCTGAGACAGCTAAGTTTCATTTTCTCCGGTAAGAAAAGGACGTTTCTTATCTGAACGTCTCTAGGGCAGCCAAGACAGGATGGCTAAAATCATCAGGAAACCTAGGGCCACCCACGCCACCCAAGAGACCAGCGTTGCCGTGGTTTTCCATCGCTAACGTATCCCGCTGCCGTTTCCGGAAACCAAATCATCGCGAGGGGAATCAGCGGAATAGCCTCGAGCCGCCTGCCCCGTAGGCTCCCGGAGTCGAGACAGAACCAAAGAAGGACTCCTACCAAGACGAGAGAGCTCACACCTACCATCATCCCTGAATCACCGCGATCATAAACGGATTCCACCCTCAGCTCTTCCGCGCCTTCCGGCCTTCGTCGATCAAGTTCCAGAAATGCTTGGAGTCCGCCAGCGCCTCGTCCTCCCCGAACGGCAACTTTGATCGAAATAGGAAGTCCGAAAATGTCCCCCGGTGCAGCACCCGATGCACCACCACTAGCTCCTCCGCCACTTCGAAATAAAAGCGCCACTCCTGCGTGCGGAAGCGATAAAGCGTCTTACCGTCGCGCTCGATTTTTCCAAACCGCTCGTCGTCCAAATGTTCCAAATCATCCCGCGTGACCTTAAACTCATCCAGGAGTTCCAGCTGTCGCAAGGTGTCGAGCTGGGAGATCTCAGCTGCACTGATTTCATTGAAGACAATTTGTAGCACGCAAAGAGCATAGGCGATTTTTTCCCGCGACTCAAACCTCACGAAACAAAAGCGTGACTCTTGTTTGTTTGAACAGTAAAAAACTAGGATGATTGCTAAGGTCTACAGTGCCGCCCTCAGGGGAGTTGAAGCCGTTGAGGTTGAGGTCGAGGTCGCCGCGCGTGAAGCCGATGGCTCAAATGCCGGACGTATCAATATCGTCGGCCTTCCTGATGCCGCCGTCCGCGAATCCGGCGACCGCGTGACCACCGCCATCCTCGCGTCCGCGATGAACTTCGTCTACGGCGTCCACACCGTAAACCTCGCTCCCGCCGACCTCCGGAAAGAAGGGCCATCATTCGATCTCCCTATTGCCCTCGCCATGATCGCCTGCGAGCAGGAAGAAGAACTACCCCACGCCCGTGACCTCATGATCGTCGGTGAACTCGCCCTCGATGGCACCCTTCGCCCTGTCAAGGGAGCCCTCTCCGTCGCCCTTGGTGCGAAAGCCGCAGGCCGGAAACGCCTCCTCCTCCCCGCCGAAAATGCCCGCGAAGCCGCTCTCGTCTCCGACCTCGAAGTCTATGGCCTCAAATCCCTCCACGAAGCCTGGCAATTCGTCACCGGTCAGGATTCCACCCGTGCGCCCGAACCACGTCCCACCATTGTCCAGTCCAACAACCTCGAACATGCCGCCGACCTCGACGAAGTCAAAGGCCAGCATAACGTCAAGCGCGCTCTCGAAATCGCCGCCGCCGGCGGGCACAATATCCTCATGGTCGGCCCTCCCGGCACCGGCAAGTCCATGCTCGCCAAACGCATGCCCACCATCATGCCCAACCTCACCGAGGAGGAAGCGATCGAAACCACCCGCATCCACTCCGTCGCCGGCCTCCTCGATGCCCGCGAAGGCCTCGTCCCCGGCCGTCCCTTCCGCTCACCCCACCACACCATTTCCGATGTCGGCCTCATCGGCGGAGGCACCAACCCCGGCCCTGGCGAAATCTCCCTCGCTCATAATGGCGTCCTTTTTCTCGACGAACTCCCCGAATACCGGCGCTCCACCCTCGAGGTCCTCCGCCAACCCCTCGAGGATGGTAAAGTCACGATCTCCCGCGCCGCCGGAACCTACAATTTCTCTTCAAAATTTCTCCTCGTCTGCGCCCTCAATCCCTGTCCCTGCGGCTTCTATGGCGATCCCGTCCGCCAGTGCCGTTGTAGTCCCCGACAGGTCGTATCCTACCGCGCCAAGATATCCGGCCCCCTTCTCGACCGCATCGATCTCCACGTCGAAGTCCCCCTCATCAACTACAAGCAACTCTCCTCGAATGAACAGAGCGAGTCCTCCGCCACCGTGCGCCAGCGCGTCATGACTTGCCGCGATCTCCAAGGCTCCCGCTTTGCCGAACTCCCCAACGTCCGCACCAACTCCGACATGGGCCCCAAGATCATGCGTCAGCACTGCGCCGTCAGCGCCGAGTGTTCCCAGCTTCTCGAGCAAGCGATGGAGGCCCTCAACTTCTCCGCCCGTGCCCACGATCGCATTCTCAAGGTCGCCCGCACCATCGCCGATCTCGCCGGGGCAGGGGAGCTCGGCCCCGACCACGTCCTCGAGGCCATCCAATACCGCTCCCTCGACCGCCGACTCAGCTTTTCCTAGCGCGACTTTTTCCTGCCCCCATCAGGCTAGGCAAATTTTACACACTTTTTACGCAACGGATCGCCCGGTCGTGTGTCAATAGAGGCGATGTCAGGCACCGCACGCGTCAGCCCCTTCCAACGAATCGAGATCACGATCTTCTTCCTCGTCCTCCTCGTTGGGACCGCACTCATTTGCTGGGAGAGCCGCCTCTACTTCCTTCTCACCCTGCTCCTCGGGATGATCGCGATTTACCGTAAAAACCTCCGCTCCCACCACGTTTGGATCAGCCGGTCTTTCGCCTTCGTGACCTCCGCCATCACCTTCCGTTCCCTCCAACTCGGCCTCAGTCAGTTCGATCTGGAATACCAAAAAAAAGGCCCCAGAGACGAAACCCGCCGAGGCCGACCCAATCACGAAGCTCCTCAACGCCGAAATCATCCAACCACTCGTCCAACTGGCCTCTCTGCGCAGCAGTTTCTCAAGAAGGATCCCAAGCTAAAGCCTGAAAACAAAATCACTCCCGTCGCCCCCCCCCCC
>JBLIDI010000031.1:0-21869 GCA_047634075.1 Akkermansiaceae bacterium | reverse complement strand
ACATCCATGTCGCTCAGCTTGGCGATTCGGGAAGTCGGGACTACGCCGCAGGTTCGCCGCGGGATGCTAAAACGACTGTTAGAAGCCAAGCCGTTGATTCGTGTGATCGAAGCGCACAGTGGTCTGACGGGACTGATCGCCGAGACCGTGGCCGTCAAATCCGATGACCAAATTCGGGAGTTCGACGCGATCTGGCTGAGCAGCCTCACCGACTCGGCCGTCAAGGCCAAGCCGGACATCGAGTATGTCGAGCGTATGAACGCCGTCGGTGATATTCTTGAGACCACGACTAAGCCCATCATTTTTGACGGCGATACCGGTGGCGTGACAGAGCATTTCGTATTCATGGTTCGCACCCTGGAGCGCCTCGGCGTTTCGGCCGTGATCATCGAAGACAAGAAAGGGCTCAAGAGAAACTCGCTGTTCGGCACCGGGGCCGGGCAGGTTCAGGATACCATCGAGGACTTCGCCCTCAAAATCTCCTCCGGGAAGCAAGCACAAGTGACCGATGATTTCATGATTATCGCCCGTATCGAAAGTCTGATTCTTAAGGCCGGTATGGACGATGCCCTGGCCCGCGCCGAAGCCTACATCGCGGCCGGCGCGAACGGCATCATGATACACAGTAAGGAGAAAACCTCCGACGAGGTCATCACCTTTTGCAAGGCCTACGCAAAGTTCACTGATCGTGTGCCGCTGGTGGTGGTGCCGTCGACGTATTCCCAAACGAGCGAGGATGAACTGGCAGCTGCCGGTGTTAGCATCGTGATTTACGCCAACCAACTTCTGCGAAGCGCCTATCCGGCCATGGTTCAGGTTGCCGAGAGCATTCTGCGGAACGGCCGGGCGTCCGAAGCCGAGGACCTCTGCATGCCCATCAAGGATATCATCAGCCTCATTCCCGAAAGGTCGTAAATAAGACTATGATTCCATGTGAAGACTTTCTCGGCTGGCTGGCTGCTAGCGGTGTCGATTTCTATGCCGGCGTGCCGGATTCATTGCTCAAACCGGTTTGTTTCTACCTGGCAGACCACGCCGGCGACAAACATGTGGTGGCGGCAAATGAGGGTGGCGCGGTTGCTTTGGCGTGTGGATACCATCTCGCCACAGGTAAAGTGCCACTCGTCTACCTGCAAAATTCCGGCCAGGGAAACACGATCAATCCACTCCTGTCCTTAGCTGACCCCGAAGTCTACAGCATTCCCATGCTGCTCTTGATCGGGTGGCGGGGCGAGCCCGGAACGAAGGACGAGCCTCAGCACATCAAGCAGGGTAAGGTCACTGTCGATTTGCTCGAATCAATGGACATTCCCTGGCGCGTCCTTGAGTCGGAGTCCGATGCGGCCCGGCGGAATGTCGCTGAATTGGTGGCGCTCGCTGCTGCTGAGAAGCGGCCGGTCGCGTTGCTGGTCCGAAAGGGCACCTTTGCGTCCTACACGGCAAAAGATCAGCCCTCCGGGGACTTTGAGATGAGCCGCGAGACAGCGATCGAATTGGTCGCGGCGCAACTGGGCGAACGCGATGCGATCGTTGCCACCACCGGGCACATTTCCCGCGAACTTTACGAATACCGGGCCCGCCGCGGCCACAGCCACCAGCGGGAGTTCCTGACGGTTGGTGGGATGGGGCATGCCTCGCAGATCGCGATGGGGATCGCTCTGGCCAAACCCGAGCGACACGTGTTCTGCTTAGACGGCGATGGCGCGATGCTGATGCACATGGGCGGCACCGCGATTGTCGGCGCGGCCGGCGTGGCGAACTTCAAGCACGTTATTTTAAATAATGGCGTGCACGATTCCGTGGGCGGGATGGCGTCAGCTGGTTTGCGGGTCTCGTTCACGGAGATCGCGAAGTCGTGCGGCTACACCGAAGCGTGGCGTGTTGAACGTGCTGATGATATCGCGCAAAAGGTCGCCGAACTTCGCGCCGTGAAGGGGCCCGCGATGTTGGAAATAATGGTCCGCAAGGGCGCGCGGGAAGACCTAGGCCGGCCGAAGACTTCACCGATAGAAAACAAGACGGCCTTCACTAAGTTCTTGTCTGATTGATCCTAAATTCGCTCAAAGCCCCATCTGGAGTCCAAGGAAATTCCCCTCGGCGATGGCCGAGTCCTGAACCTCGGTGATTCCTGACTCCGCCCGCAGAGGTTCGCAATCTGCGCGTGTTGCGGAGCCAAATTAATCCTTGGCATGGTGGAATGGAGGGCCAGCGTTACCTGCTTAAGATTGCCGTCCCGAAACTCCCTGCGGATGCGGGTCGGTCATTTTTCTCGTGATTCTTTGTCTCATCGTCTCCCTGCTCTATCAGAACTACGAGGACTACCCGAAGCGCCAGATCGGCCTCGGCATCTGCTTCTTCTCGTTCGAGCGAGACAAGCGCATCGTGCTCGAAGACATCATGATCAAAGACTGCGTGTTCCCTCGTCTGGCCTCGGGGATCTGGACCAATAGCCCGGACAATTTCAACAAGAACGCCTCCCACGTTTACAATTTTAAGAACATGATTATGGACGGTTGCCTGTTTGAGGAAGGATACCAGTGGCAGCAGGGGATTCGCGGCGTCGATACCGGCGTGATGCGGAACTGCGTCACGCACGATATGGGACGGCTCGATAATTTCCTCTCTTTCAACGGCGTAGCCGGGTCGATGTTCTTCCGCTGCAAGGAGTGGCTGTTTGAGGATTGCGAGTGGGGATTCGTGAGCATTGGTGGTGGCAGTGGCGACGGCGAGGCCTTCGATTTTGAGGGCAACACCACCGACTGGAACGAATCGACCTGGAGTAAATGTCGATTATTCTCGAGCCCGCTGATCTGCCGCCGATGTCGGGGTCGAACTCAATCTGCGTGGCGACGGTGGTGCTCGACACCGGAATTGTGCCCATGACCGAACCGGAACCGGAACCGGAGTTGGTGATGGAGGCGCCAGGAGGCTTGGTGAGGGCGCGTGCGTTTTGTCGTAATGGTAAAGCGGAGCGCATCACGATCACCAATGTGCCCTCCTTTGCCGACAAGCTCGCGGCACCGCTGGAAGTCGCGGGGCTAGGGACTCTCACCGTCGATCCTGACCGAGTGGAACCCTATCTCATTCTGCCAATTCGCAGGTCCGCTGGCGGAGGAGAACGGCGAGTTGATGGGGGCGAACGCGGTCTGTATCCGCCCTGGTAAGATCGACCGCTCGCCGACCGGCACCGGGTGTTGGGCGCGAATGGCGGTGCTGCATGCCCGGGGGCAGATGAAGGTCGGGGAGAGCTACCGGGCGCGCTCGATCATTGGGTCCGAATTTGTCTGTGGAATTGATTCGTTGGTTTCCATCGGGGAGACCAAGGCGATCATGCCGACGGTGACGGGTCGGGCGTGGATTACCGGAACCCACCAGCTCATGCTCGACCCGGATGATCCGTGGCCGGAAGGATACCGGGTCGCGGACACTTGGACGGGCCTTTGAACCCGGGCTCTTCCCTTACGCAAGCCGCCGAATCAGGCGTCATCCCGGGCAAGATCATTGAGAGCCCTTTCTTGTGTTGCAGGTGTTGCGGTGCGAGGCTCGCCCCAGCCTATGCCTTCACGCGGACGTCACCAAAGTACTTCTAAGGAGGGGCGTGTCCTGATTCGGAAGATCGAGGCGATGGTCGGGGTGGTGGGGGTTATCATCGGCTACTCCTACGGTGGCAAGTCACTCGGAAGCGGCAGCAGGACGGGTGCGATCCGGATTCAGCGAACGGTCCCGGGAGGACTGAAGGCCGTCACGCAGTCCGCCAAGGGCCTGCAAGAACTTTTCATCCGCACCGAACCCGGCAAAGAGGAGGAGATCGCGGCGAGTATTCAAGCGTTCGAGTGAGCAGCCTCAAAAGGTCGCCGCATCTGGTCAGTGCTGAAGTTGAGAGGATTTCCATGATTGGTGATACCAAGGACTGGCTCGATGCGTTTTAATGGAAGTGCCGAATGCTTCCGCTCGCCATCCCATCGCAAGACAAACCATGAAATTTTTTAAAGCAAGCCCATCCCGCATCCGCAACATGAGGTGGGGAATTGCGGTGCTTCTCCTTACCTGGAGTAATGCTTCGGCACAATACGCTCAATGGAAGCATTCGGGATCGATTTACATCCTGACCACGCCCGAGGGTGCGGACCTTCCGGCCTCGGCCTCGGTGACCGACTTCCCCTTACTCGTCCGCTTGCATCGCGATCATTTTCCCTTTTGCGAGGTGGCGGCGGATGGAAATGACATCCGGTTTTCTGCCGACGGGAAGCCTCTCTCTTTCGAGATCGAGCAGTGGGATGCCGAAGCCGGTGCCGCCAGTATCTGGATCAGTATTCCCGAGATCCGGGGGAACGAGCGTCAGGAAATCAAGATCCATTAGGGCAAGGCTGGCACACCCAGCGGGTCGCAGGCCGAGGCCGTTTTCAACGCCTCGAATGGCTACCTCGGAGTTTGGCACCTCGGCAACGAGGTGCGTGACGTGGTGGGGAATTTGAAGTCCGAGGAGAAGGGCACGACGGAGTCATCGGGTATGATCGGTGGGGCGCGGCACTTTGCGGAAAATGCCGGCGTGTTCTGCGGGCAGAAGATCGAGACGCTCCCGTCGGCCGACGATCCCCACAGCACGCAGGCCTGGTTCCGCTCGGAGGCCGCCAATGGGCGGATCGTTTGCTGGGGCAACGAGAAGCGAGCTGGAAAGGTGCAACTGACCTGCCAAAGCCCGGCGCAGATACGGGTCGATTGCTATTTTTCGGCAGGCAATGTCATCGCGGAAATCCCCGACGAAGCGGGGGGATAGAACCATGTCGTTCACACCTACGAGGACGGCCAGGCAGTCCTTTATATCAACGGCGAGAAGTGCGGAACAGGTAACCCCCGGGGCGGTGCGATGGCCCTTGAACGGCCCTCCCGAATGTCGATTGGCGGCTGGTATAACCACTACGATTTCACCGGGGACATCGACGAGGTGCGCGTCTCCAAGGTGGCCCGCTCGGCCGATTGGGTGCGTCTCGAGTATCAAAATCAGAAACCGAGGCAGACCTTGGTGGGCTCAATGGTCCAGAAGGGGAGCGCGTTTTCGGTGTCACCAAAGAGCGTGACGATGAAGGAAGGCGGAGTCGTCGAACTTACGGCCCAGGCGGGTGGAGCCCAGAAGGTTTCCTGGTCCTTGCTGCAAGGGGATGAGGAAACGGTGATTGCCACCGATCGATTCCGTATTCCCCTCGATGCGGGACGGGTCAACGGGGACCGGGCCTTCAAGATTCGCTTCGAGGCGGTTTACCCGAATGGGGTTCGGTCGATCGAAGTTCCCGTGACCATCAAGGAGGCGCTGCCCGAGCCCGAATTCGTTCTCAAGGCTCCGTCCAAATGGGATGGGCGCGAGACGATCGAGATTCAGCCGAAGATCAGTAATCTGGAAGCGATGCGGGAGGCCGGCGTCGATGCGCTGGACTATCGCTGGGAAGTGTCCGGGTTGGCGATAAGCAAGGACGAGGCTCCTGGTAAGCTGATCCTTAACCGTGCCCAAAACAGCGGCACGATGACGGTGAAGCTCTTCGTGGCCAACGGTGGTGATGCCGTCATGGCATCCACGAAGGTTATCGTTCGCGAGCCAAAGACGGACCCTTGGGTTCCCAGGGTTCCCGGTGACACTGAGATGCCCATGGAGGGTCAATTTTACGCCCGCGACGAGAGCGGTCAAGGGACCTTGCATTGTAAGGGCGTGTTGAAGGAAAGTGCGGAGAAGGTTTTCTTGCGGGTCTTTGCGGGTGACCAAAAGTAGCGCGAAGATAGGAGTTCGCCCGGAAAGAAGGGGTCCTACGCCTTCGCGATTAAGCTCGATGCGGCCATCGTGAAATACCGCGTCGAGTTTGGGACCCGGACCGGAGGAAAGGAGACGATCCTTTATCGGGCGGGCGATATCGTCTGTGGAGATGCCTACCTCATCGAGGGCCAATCCAATGCCCTCGCAACCGACACGCGCGAAGAATCTCCGCGAGCGACCAACGAATGGGTGCGCAGTTATGGACAGATGGTGGATACGGATGGGAGAGTTATTAGCGCTACTTCGTCGAGATGTCGGCTGACTGGAAGCGGGATTTCCCAAACCTCAGCCAGCACTACCTGTTCCAAATCTGGCCGAACGCCTGCAGCATGGGTGGCGGGAACGGGGACATGATGAGGGAGGTGCAGCGGACCCTGCCCCACCTCTATTCCAATATGGAGATCCTTTCGACTCTTGGGATCAAGCCGCCCGGGGGCTGCCATTACCCGCTCGCCGGTTGGTCGGAATTTGCGAGCATGGTCCAGCCCCTAATCGAGCGGGATTTCTTCGGTCGGGAGCTCACCGCGGCCGCTACCGCGCCGAACCTCAAGCAAGCTTCGTAGACCAGCGATGCGATCGCTCTGGAATTCGACCAGCCCGTGATCTGGGACGACGCCATGTTAGCCGCGCAGTTTTACCTCGACGACCTTGACGGAGCCGTCGTGCGTGGCGAGGTGTCGGGCAAGGTCCTGACCCTGACCTTGAACAAGCCGGCCACCTTCAAGAAGATCACCTATTTGAAAGAGATGTCCTGGAAGCAAGATGAGATCTTAAAAGGCGCCAATGGGCTCGCCGCCTTGACCTTTTGCAATGTCCCGATCGCGCCCCCTGCGCCGGTCGGAACTCCGGCGGACAAGGCTCGAACCGACTCAGCGTATCCGAGGCCGGGGAAGCCGGAACCCGCACGGGATATCGGACCATGACATCAGCTTCCCGAGGGGGGGGGCACGCAATATCACCGGCTTGAAGAGCAAAGTCATCCTCTCTCATTGTCTTGGCCCGGTGAGCCGAATCGCGTCCTGAACCATTGATTATGTCTTTGATCAGAGCTTGCAGTTCCTCGTCGTCTGCCGGCTTCACTCAAGCTGGGACGGTTTGGCACGGAAGAGTATTTAGATTGCCAGCCAATCGACACAGGGAGATTTCTTACGAGAGAATTGCTATTCTGACCCGGCGCCTCTTGGTGCCGGTGAGGCGGAGATGCAGAGGCGGCAGCAAGCGCAAAATGGCCAGCTTTTTTTAGTACTTACTTGTTTGCACTGAGTTTGAGATTGTCAATGTAGACGCGTTTTTGAGATTGGGGTGAGAAGGCGAAGATGCCGGGAGCGCCCTGTGGGTGGCAGCGCTTGACGGGAACCGTGATCGTCCATTCGGCAGGCTCGGCTTCACTCCTGGGCCAGGCTTTGGCGAAGACTTGGCCGGAGCCATCGGCATTTGCTTTGACGTTGGTCTTAAGGTGATACCAGGTGTTGGCGGCAATGGAGAATTTGACGGACTGCTTGACGCGCTCGTGGTTACTGGAGACTTCCAGGATGTTTTGGTTGCCGACGAGTGTGATGAGGTAGCGTTGGTTCACAAATCCCACGGTGGACTTGATGCGGCGGTTGCCGTCGGTCATGACATCGGCTTCGAGAAGATAATCTTTCATGTCTTCGCCACCGAAGAAATTCATGGTGCGTTGGAAGAGGACGTTGTCGAGCCGGTTGGCGATGACGTTGGAGCCATCCTTTTCGAGAACCCACCATTTGACACGGGCACCGAGCCATGCGAGCGGTGGGAAGTTGACCTTTTCACCTTCGGGTGAATCTATCATGAGCGCGGTGTCCTCGAAGTCAGCCGAGTAGCCAAGGGTGGCTTCGACGCGGCCGCGAGTAGTCGCAGCCATCCCCTTGTAGGTGACCTTGAGAGCACCGGCGGAAATTTTGGCATCAGCAGCAGCGCTGACCTTGCCGGTTTTGGGATCGAGTGTGGCGTCGACCTCGGACTTCACCTTGGCGGTGGGAGGGATGAACTTGGCCCAGCTCATCCCAGCGGAGATGATTTTCACGCGGCGACCGGAAGCATCGAGGCCCCAGACTTTGAACGCCTGGGATTGGCCCGGAGCGATCGCGAATTCGGCGGGCACGATCTGGAGTTGGCTAACTGTGCCGGGTTTCATGGTGGGCACGGGCTTGGCATCGACGAACTTGCCGGCTTTATTGCCGAAGCAGTAGAGGCCGTCTCGGGTCGCGAGGTAAACCTTACCGGCCCAGACGGTGGGAGCGGCGAGGCAGGCGACACCTGTTCCTACCGCGGTTTTGATCTCGGCGTGGGAGAGGAGTTTTCCTTTGTTGGTAGCGGGTTTCACGATGTTGAAGGAGCCTTCAAACATGGCGGTGTAGATTTTTCCGTCGCCGTAGACTGGGGAGGCGTGAATTTGGTCGGGCCCAAGTTTTTCCTGCCAGAGAGTTTTGCCGGAGTTGGCGTCGACCGAGATGAGTTCGCCAGTGGCGTTGGTCACGTAGACCTTATCCCTAACGAGGATGGGGGAGCTGGAGAAGTTGCAGAGGTCGCTGTTGCGCCAGGCTTCGTCGTCATGTGTAAGGGTCACGGGCTCAGCGAGGTCGGTAGGATACTTGGTGGGGATCTTGAGGCAGACGAGACGACCCTGTGAGGAGGCATCGACGTTTTCAGCTCCGTGGATCGCGATGAGTTTGTCATTGCCGAGGAGGAGGATTTGGGAGTTCACCCCGCCACCTGAGAGTTTGAAACGCCAGACGGGCTGGCCGGTACGGGCATTGACGCAGACGATGTGTCCGCAGCCGGTGCCAGCGTAGAAAACGCGCTGGTTGCCGAGTTCGCCGAAGACGGGCATGCCATATGAGCTATCGACGGGACTCAGTCCGGGGCTAGAATACCAGACGAGTTCGCCGGTGATTTTGTCGAAGGCGTAGAAGCGATCCTGGGCTGGGCCGGTGGTGCCCCAGTTGGCGGTGACGCAGTGGAAGATGACGAGTGGTCCGTCAACCGCAGGGGAGCCGGTGCGGCCGTTGGGGAAGGTGAGGCGGGCCAGTTCTTCGATGAGGGAGATTTCCCAGACGAGTTCACCATCAGGCGTGAAGGCGACGCAGCGACCGTTGGAGGTTTGTAGGTAAATGTTACCGGTTTCGGCGTCGATGACCGGGGATCCGACGCCGTAGCGGTTGTAGACAACGTCGGAGATATAGTCGGAAAAGCGTTTCTCCCATTTTTTCTCTCCGGTAACGGCATCGAGGCAGAGGAGGATTTCTTGCACGTCTTCGGCCGGATCGCTGCCGTCTTGTCCATATCCAAAGGCGTAGAGGTTGCCATTGGCGATGACGGGGGCTCCGGCACTGTTGAGGTTGTATTTCCAGAGTTGGTTCTCTGCGCCGGGCTTCCAGGTGTCGGGAAGACCAGTTTCGGCAGAGGTGCCATTTTGGAAGGGACCCCGCCAATTGAGCCAACCAGTGACTTCGGCGGAGAGGGGTGATGAAAGCAGGGCGCCTCCAAGAATCAGGGAACGTAAGTTCATAGATTTGTTCATACGCGAATCTTTCTCGAATGCTTCAACTTTCTACGCGAACGGTCAGGCGAGCGTTATTTTATATTTTGAAATAGTGTTTGCTTGTGGCGACTACTTAGGTCTTCAAGAAAGCTTAAGCATCTTCGTTGCGTAGACTCATCGTGCAACGACGGAATCGTGACGAACTCATCGCTCTGGCCAAGGCTGACCCCGAAGCCATCGCGGATCTCGTTCTCACGCTCCGGGATCGCGTCGAGGTTTTGGAAAAGCGGATCAACGAACTTGAACAGGCATTCCGCACCATGAAATACGGGAATATTTTCTTTATCTAACTCGCTCTCAGAGCGGCCACCGTCTTCGATCTCGACACCTCCCAGTGCAGTTTTGATACCACCAGTGTCAACGTCTGGGGGGACTACAACAACAGTCTTTCCGGAAAAAAAGCCCCCCACATCACCTACGGATACCGCAAGGACAAGCGCCCCGACCTCCAGCAATTCATGGTCTCGATGCTCTGCGTGGAAGGCAACATCCCCATCTCCGGGAAAATGCAGAACGGGAACTCCAGTGACGAAACACTCAACAACGTGGAGCTCCAACGCATCGCCAAACTGCTCAAGCTGTTAGAAGAAAACATCGGAGAACTCACCTACATCGGCGATTGCAAACTCATCACCACCGGTAATCTGAGGTAACTCCGAGACCTTCTCTTCATCTCGCGTTTTGCCGCCAACTTCGAAGAACACGATAGGGTCATCGGAGAAGCGACCGCAAATACCACCACCGCCTCCAGCCTGAGGAAAACACCCAACGCTATGAGCAAAAACTCAAGAAAGCCGGCTGCTTTGTCATGATCACCAACACCGCACAAGAAAAACTGTCGGCCAGGGAAGTTCTCAAGACCTACGAACAACAATACGGAGTGGAGAAAAACTTTTCCTTCCTCAAAGAGCCACTGATCGGCAACGATACCTTCTTGAAAAAGCCCTCCCGAATAGACGCCCTAACCTTCATCCTCTTAGTGAGTCTGATGATCTGAAACCTCATGCAAAGGGAGCTCAGAAAAAGCGAGCAAGGGCGCATGGGACGCCTCAAGGATCTCAACAAAAAGCCTGCGAAACGCCCGACAAGCTACCTGCTCATGAGCCAGCTCTCGGGAGTCATCATCCTGAAATACGGGAATGCCAGACACCTGCCACGCAACGGCATAAAGCAGCAGCAGCCCCCTCCTCGACCGACAAGAGGAATTTCACCAACCAACCCAAGCCCAAAAGCCTCCGCCAAAAACCACGGCGCGAGCGATGATCACCTTTCTGATGTGCTGGACCAAAAAAAGCCTGGCATGTTTTAAGGTCGGCTGGCTGATGGAAGGGTGTAGGGTGGTGGGATGAAGTCGCGAGTGCCTGATGATGAGAGTGGTGGGGAGGGAAGGGTTTGGACGCCGTTAGAGCTGGCGGAGGTGAAGACGCCCCGCAGAATTGGCTCGATTTGGCAGGCGAAGGGGGTTTTGTCGCGGCGGCGGTTGAAGTTTGAGGGCCGCGCGACTTGCTATCATGTCATGTCGCGGACGGTGAATGGGGAGTTTCTCTTCGGTCCGACGGAAAAGGAGGCATTCCGGCGGATGATGTGGCGAAGGGCGGCCTTTTCAGGGGTCGAGGTGCTCACTTATGTGGTGATGGATAATCATTTTCACGTGTTGGCGAAGGTTCCGGATCGGGAGAAGTGGCTACGCAAGTTTGAAGGTGACGAAGGGGAGCGGAGGCTTTCAGTGTCCCTTCAGGACGCCGTCCTTTTCTGAACCGTTCCACCCAGACTGAAGTCCTGATTTTCATACATAAATTTTAACTTTTAAATGCACTCTTCCGAACACTTTGCGATAATTGATACATGCCCATTCTACCTCTTACCCTTGACTCCGCCTCGATTGAACAAGAACTGGCCACTTCGCCCCTTGGCGACGCACGACTTGTTAAGAGATGCTTCGGCATGATTGAGAAGATGAGCCAGGCCCCCGATCAATCCATCAATGCCACTTTCACCTCCGAAGCCGAAACGATCGCCGGCTACAACAGCTTCAAAAACCCCAAAATCACGAAGCTCGAACTACTGGAAGGCCACCAAGAAAAAGCCCTCTAAAGAGCGGTCAACCAAGATCGCATCCTCTGATCGATCAAAAAATGTCAGGCATGTTATCCTTTTGTATTGATTAGTAATCACTCGCTTACCAAATCATTGATAATCGTATCAATCTTGAGTGCTGATTTGCCAAACTTTCCTTTTTTGATTTCCAGGGGCGATTCGTGGAGGAACATGCCCTTGGTGTCATAGGTGCGCACCGCGCATTCTTGGAGCTCGCCGGTGGCGTCGCTCCCATCGGCTCGGCTGAGTTCGAGAAAGAGTCGGCCTTGGTTGTCCTTGTCGGGGCGCAATTCCTTCAGGAGGGAAGTGAGATCGATCCCGACTTCGAGCGGGGTATGATCCTCCGGACCTGCCATGGGGACGTGGCCGGCATTGCCTCCACCGAAGAGGGGCCAACCATTGAATGCTTCCGGGGCGAACTCGTGCTCGGGAGCGGTGGCATCCTTGTTACCGGCAAGGCCAATGGTCATGCGGAGGTCGGTGCGGTCGCTGCAAGCGAGCTTGAGCCTCAAGGTCATGCCGGGGAGATAGCGGGCAACTTCGACCCGGCCGAGATAGTTTCCGCGCTTCCAGGTTGGGTCAATCATCGCGCTGTAAAGGAGATAGATGCGACCGTCTTTGGACCACTGCTCCCCCCATGAGTTGACGACGATGTAGGCTCCGCGTTCCCAGTCGGCGAGGGTGATTTTGCCGTCGTCGTTGAGATCAAGATCGTTGCTGATTTTGCCGTCGCCGTTTAGGTCGTAGCCGACTTGATCATCATATCCGACGCAGGTGATGCCGTGCCCGAAGCCGCTGGGCCCCCATTTGGTCCAGATGTCTTCGCCCGCCGAATGCTGACCCTTTGGAATGGTTACGGTGACTTTTTTTAATTCGCCCATACGCCCGTCCAAGGCGAACAGTCCGCCGAGGGTCGGCTGGTCTGGCTTGGGTTGATTGCGGTCATGAAGCCAACCACGGGCTTCGTTGAGTTGGTCAATGGTGGTGGCGGGGGTGTAGCGATACCCTGAGACGCGATACTCCATTGCTTCGCGCCAGATCTGGTATCCGTTTGGCCATACCCCGATTTTATTGAGGCGGACTCCGCCGTAGGTCTTGGCGGTGGGTAGGCCGATGCGCTTGGCCACTTCCCAACCGTGATAGGCCTCTGAACCCTTGTTTTCCGCGTGGTTCATCATATTCCATGAGAAGTGGGCTGGGAATCGTGTCGCTTCGGTGTCTGCGACGGTGCCATTCAAGACATTCATTTCGTAGGTGAAGATCGAGGCCGCTGCCGCGAACTGGCCGCAAGCGCCCCATTTCTGTTTGTAGACCGGGGGGAACTGGGGTCGACTGGAGTTGTCGACGCGTGACGGCAAACGACCGGGGTCGACTTTGGTTGCGCCAATATCAGGCCCGGCGGCATCACTCCAGGTGTTGTAATTTTCACCTTGGGAGGGCGGGCGTGAAAAAGAGCCCGGGTAGGCGGCTTGGGCTTTACTGGCGTCGTCAGCGATGACCGGACCGATGGGTCCAGAGAACACGAGGCAACAAGCGGCTAGTAAACGTTTCGGATGGGTGATGTTCGGCATGGTCCTAAGATGAGAGGATATGTAGCAGACAACGCGATCGTTACAAGTTGTAGGATCGCCTCGTCGAACATACCTTGGGCGCTTGCTAGCAGGTTGGAGTCAAGAGGATCCTCGCGGAGTTCTGGCTTGGTTGAAATGGAAATCAGGAGGAGGGAAACGCCCCAAAAGCGAGAGAACACCGGGTGACTGCAGGGCGGTCCCTTGCTCCAATAATACTGCCAGGGCTCACCCAAAACGCTTCGTGATTCACGTGATGAACACGATTCCCGCTTCCTATCAGACTTTAGCCGATAGATTTCGGCATTTGTGGGCTGTAGTTAGAGGAGTGAAGAAGATCGCCCTCATTCCATTGCTTGTGGCGTCGTTTCGGTCGACGAGCCTGGGGCAAAGTGTGAAAGCCCCGTTGGAGGGAGGAGATGATGACCAATTCGCCGAAAACGGTAATCCACAATGAGAAGAATCGGCACCGTTATCCTGAATAGAGTTGCAGCCTTGAGCGGCATTGCGGCGCTGTGTTTATCGGCCGCCGCAGGCGGAGCGGAACCGAGCCTTGCCGGGAGTTCTTCTGCAAGTGAGTTGCCCCCCTTGTCCAAAGCGAGGGAAGTGGGACGCTCAAAGTCAGCTTTGCTAGCGTCCGGATCACCCAAAGAAAGATCTCTGCCTGCGGGGCCTCCGACGGCCAATCTTGTCGACTTCAAGAAGCACATCGCGCCGGTGCTCACCAAGACTTGCGTGGCGTGTCACGGTCCAAAAAAGAGCAAGGGTAAATTCCGAATCGATACTCTGGATCCGGATCTCATGAATGGAGATGACGTCGATTGGTGGCTGGAAGTCCTCGATGTCTTGAGCAACGGCGAAATGCCGCCTGACGATGCCAAGGTCGAACTGGCGGATACGGACCTCCGCAAAATCATCGAGTGGCTGGGGCCGGAGATTCAGAAGGCCTCGACGGGGCCGCGTCGCGAAAAAAGCCATTCGTCATTTCGTCGCATGGCGCGATACGAATACGACTACGCACTTCAGGACCTCCTCGGCTTGCCCTATTCCCTCGTTGATCGCCTTCCTCCGGAAACGGCATCTGAGGATGGCTTCAAGAACAGTTCAGAAATGTTGCAGATGTCGGCCATGCAATTCGAGATTTATCGTGAGATTGGCCTGAAAGCTCTGAAACATGCGACCGCCACGGGCGATCGTCCTAAAATGGTAGTTTATCGTCTGCCGGGGCAGGACGACAAATTGTCGTCACTCGATAATGAAAATATTGGGGAGGTTCTTGCGCTCACTCAGAAGGCTAAAAAAGCTAAAAAGGGTGAAGAAGTTGAGAAGAAGATCTCATTTGATCAGAGGAACCATTCGTTGAAATTGAATCTGAGTAATCACCTCCCTGATGAAGGAGTGATGCGCGTGACGGTGCGCGCCGGGCGGTCGACCCTGAATGCCGACGACTACATGAGCCTGCGTTTGGACTTCAGTGCCCATACCAGCAATAACGCCAATTTTTCCCAAGTGGTCAGTGCGCGTGATGTTCCCGTGACGGCATCTGCCGACGATCCACAATTCCTTCATTTTGATATTCCTCTCAGCGAAATTCAACGCAATCCCTTCCGAAATAATACCGAAAAATTCCCTCGGCGGGATGAGTTCCTAACGATTCGTGCTATTGCCAGCACCCGTAAAGACAACGAACTTCTGAGTGTCCCGGTTGATTTCATTGAAATCAGCGCGCCCTTCTTCGCGCAATGGCCGCCCCAAAGCCATCGGGAGATTTTCATTGAGAGTGGCAATAAAACGAACGAGCAGGTTTATGGTCGCGAAGTTTTGACTCGATTCATGGCGCGGGCCTGGCGCCGTCCCGTCACCTCGAAGGAAGTGGAGCCATTCATGGCTCTTTTCACCGGGTATCGCCCTGACTTTGCGAGCTTGGAAGAGGCCATGTTGGAAGTGTTGGCAACAGTCCTGGCGACGCCGGAATTTCTCTACTTAGCTCAAGAGATCCCCGCAAGTGATGCGGAAAGTCCAACGACAATCAGTGAATTGGAATTGGCTAGCCGGCTCTCGTTTTTTCTGTGGTCGAGTGTCCCTGACGTGGAATTGCTCTACCTCGCCTCGAAGGGAGAACTCAAGGATGCAATCGTCTTGGCGGCGCAAGTCAAACGGATGTTGGCGGACTCTCGCTCGCGGCGATTCTCTGAAAATTTCGTGCATCAATGGCTTGGTATGGATGGACTGGAGAGTGTCACCCATGTGAACGAGAGCTCACTTAAGGAAGCGATGGCGGAAGAGCCCATTGCCTTCTTTGAGGAAGTTTTAGATCGTAACAGCAGCGTCATGGACTTCATTCACTCGGACTATGCCGTGGTTAACGAGCGCCTCGCGAGCCACTATCAAATGAGAGACGTTTACGGGCCACATTTCCGCAAAGTGTCAATCAAGCCTGAAGCGAATCGTGGCGGGATTTTGACCGGTGCCGCTATTCTCGCGATGAATTCTGACGGCAAAGATTCGCATCCTCTTAAACGGGGCGTATGGATGTTGGAACGTATCCTCGACGATCCTCCGCCACCACCACCGCCCAATGTCCCGGAAGTCGACCTCACTGATCCGAGAATTTTGCAAATGACTCTCAAAGAGCGCATCGCAGATCATCGGAATAAGCCGGCCTGTATTTCGTGCCATGCAAAGATCGATCCGTGGGGAATTGCTTTCGAAAACTACGACGCTTTGGGCTCCTTCCGTACGAAAATTGAGGATAAGCCGGTGGATGCCACCGCAGCACTTTTCAACAAGCAGGAATTGGCGGGGATGGATGGTTTGAAGCGCTACCTCCTTGCGGATCGGCAAGATCAATTCTCGAGAGCGATGGTTCATAAGTTGACCGCGTATGCCCTCGGTCGGCCCTTGTCTTTTGGCGATCGTGCCGATATCGAAAGTTTGTCCGCCCAATTCAGAAAGAAGGGGGATCGCTTGGGTGATCTCATTTCCCTGATCATAACCAGTCGCATCTTCCATTCAAAGTAAGAGTCTCATGATGAATCACAAAGTAAGTTCTCTCAATCGTAGGAAATTTCTTCGGGGGGCAGGTATCGCTCTCGGGCTGCCATGGTTTGAAACGTTTGCCGCAAATGAATCCCTCCGAGACTCTGCGCCGAAACGATTTGTGAGTGTCTACCATCCTGATGGCGTCGGGTTGCCGGTGAAAGCGGATCCGGCCTGGAGGGATTGGAGTTGGTTTCCCCGGGGCGGCGAGAGAGATTTCGAACTGACCAAAGTGCTTGATGTCCTTGAGCCTTTGCGCCGTGAAATCACAATTTATTCAGGGCTTTCGCACCCGGCAGCACGAACGGTTCATGGTCATTCAAATGCCGATCAGTATCTCACGGGTGCCGCAACCGGAGGGCACGGAGCCTACAAGAATTCGGTCTCCCTTGACCAAGTTTATGCCGAGCTAGCGGGAGAGTCCACGCGCCATTCTTCGCTGGTGATGTCCACCAATGGGGGGGTGGGTGGGCCGCGTGGTGCACAGACTCAATCATACAATCGTGAAGGACGTCCGATCCCGGCCTTAAACAACCCCAAGCAGATCTTCGACATGCTTTTTGTGACGAGCGGTAAGGATGCCGCCGCAAAACTGGCTAGAAGCAAGAGTGCGCTTGATCTCCTCATTGCCAATACGCGCTCATTTGGTCGCAGGCTTTCCAAGCATGATCAGGAAACGCTCGCGCAATATCTCGATGCCGTTCGCGATACCGAAGTAAAGTTGGAGAAGGCCCGGAAATGGATTGATACCCCGGTCCCCAAGGTGGCGACCCGTCATCTGAGCTTGGACGCAGATCCCAAAGAGGCTCGGCTTTACTTTAAGACGATGTATGAACTGATCTATCTCTCCTTCCTGAGTGATTCAACTCGCGTGGCGACCTTTCAGCTGGGTCGGGAGAATGGGGGCGGGACACACGACCTGCTCTCAAAGGCGGTGGGACTTGAGAATGCCCATGGCTTGACTCATGCGGTTAAAAAGCCAAAAGGTTGGGAAAACCTCGGCAGCTACAATCGCTATCAAGCGGAAGAATTCGGCCGCTTCGTGCAGAAGCTCAAGGACACTTCGGAGCCAAGCGGGCAGGGGAGTTTGCTCGACAACACCTTTGCGATGCATGGTTCTGCCTCCAGCAGTTTCCACCTTTCGCGCAACTATCCCATCATCTCTGCCGGTGGGAAAAACCTCGGCTTTGAGAATGGCCGGTATCTCAAATTTGGCAAAGGGAATGAAGACAACCAGGCCGGTGCCGGAATCGTGACCGACCGCGGATGGCAAGGCCAAGTCGAGGCGGAAGAGCTCCCGCTGTCCCACCTCTTTGTTTCCGTCTTGCAAAGGCTCGGTGTCGAGGCGGATTCGTTCGCCGGGATCACGGGAACGTTGAATCGAGTGTGAGCTTGGTTGTCGGTGAATAGGAGATTGGACATTCCTCCGGTCAGCGATATAAGTGAGGGCCGATGTGGTGCGATAGCGAAAGGTTCGGGGCCTCTCTGCGCTGCCCAACCCAGCGACCTTCAATCCTTTTCGAAATAGAAGGGGGCCTAAACGTCTGAAACGATTGTAATTACTGGAGCTTCTCGTTTGGTATGCTTGGCGGATTTTTTTTGCGGTGAGTTATCTTGGGAGTCTCTTCCTGAAGTAAGGGGAATTCACTCTCGTCTAAATTTCGAACCCGGTTCGCAAAACCAATGGCTTTGAAAACTGGAACACTTCCCCCAAATTCGAGGTAGAATTGCTTGATGTTGAGTGCCTCAAGTTCGGTGAGGGTAACGGGGCTGAGGCCTTCTTCGAGACGGGGTTCGAAGAGGAATTCTTCGGTGAAGTTGTGGTGGCCGGGGCGGTAGGTCTGTGAAAAGTAGCCACGAAGCTCGATGGGTGTGGTGGTGAGTCCCCTGATCGTGGTGACGTCCCATTTTTGGAGAGGTGCGGTGTAGCCGGCGGTGAGTCCGCCTGGACTTGGAGGCCAGTAGAAGTTGACTTCAACTTGGGTGCCGGACCGAAAGTTGTGATGTCTAGTCTCCAAGGTGGAGCCGGGCGGGAGGGGTTGGTCGGTGACACTCGGGGTTAGAATGACGACTTGTGAAGTGGTTGTGGTGAAGCCGTCACTGAAGGTCCGGGTAGTCTGGGGGGTGGTGAAGGTGGCGTGGAACTCGGTGCGAAAGTCGCTGAGGATGCGCACGGGTTGGAAAGTGAGGGTGCTGGGCGTGGGCATTTTGAAACGGAGCTCAAGCTCGGTGCGGCCGCCCTTGAAATCGGTTTCGAGCCAGGAATCGACGGCGAAGTTGTGGCCGAAGAAATCGCGGATTGCGAAGTCCGCCCTGTTCCAGGTTGGGACGTTCCCGCTTTTTTGTTGAATTGTGCCTTCGTTATGATGAAGCCAGTCTGACTTGGTCAGGAAGCTGGTGGTGTCGCTTGATGCGAGAAAACGGCTCGTTGTTTCAGCGTCAAGACGGAGTTTTAGATTATGGTTGGAGAATAGATCGACGGCTTCGCCTTGGAAGACCTCGAAAGTGACGGGACGATTGACGAGGGCTGGGTCTTTGGTGCCGGAAGCTTCGGGCTCGGGGAGTTTTCGCACCTGTTTAATGATGAGGGTGCCGTCGGTGAGTTTCTTGAATTCAAATTCCAGGTTGAAGCGAGCGATTCCGGAGGCGATCTCATAAGCTTGGGCGACGTTGAGAGCGAGCAAATTGAGGTCGCGGTAGTCGTCCTGCCAAGTCATGAGCGAGAATTGGCCGAAGGGGAGGAGGCTGGAGCGTTGCTGTAAAAAATTGCTGCAGTTCGTTCCGGAAATACTCTTCGAGCAGTTGCTTTCGATGAGTTCGGGGATGCTGTTTCCGCTGGGGTTGGTGACGGAATTCGCCCCGAGTTGGGTTACGATTTCGCTAAAGAGATAAGAGGATTTTCCTGCAGATTGGAAACTGCCGGTGATGACTCCATTGGCGACTTCGGTGTCGTCGGGGAAGGAGTGGTGAACAAGGATGGCCATGCCGACCTGGTCTTCATCGAGACCGCGTCGGAGTCGTTCGAGGTAGGCATTGAGGTTGTAGAAACTGGCGTAAACTTTTCGGATGGCACGGAAGACGCCGCGTTCGTTCTCTTTGCTGGGGTCGCAATGGGAAGGGCCCTCGTTGTCGTCATCGAGATCATCTTGGAGGCAGCCGCTGTAGCTGTCGTAAAGGCCGGCGCCGATGAATTGATCGGAGTCTTCAACGTTGGTGGAGCTGCGGAAACGGAGTTTTTTGAGCGGGTCGAACCCAGAGGTTTGGAGTGCGGAGATGATGGCAGATTTTTCGATCGCGGAGAAGTCAGCGTCATCTTTCATGAGATCGCGGATGGCTTTGAGATCGGCATCGAGGGCGGCGATGTTGGGGGGGTAAGTGTAGGGGGCGAGTCGAGTGGTGATGAGGTTTTCGAGGGAGGTTCCGTTGATGGATTTGGCGAGGTAGCTTTCCCAAAGGTCGAAGGTGAAAGCGAGGGCCGGGGGCGAGGACAAGGGGATGGTTCGTCGGAGAAGGCCAAAGTTGGCAGACTTTCCTCCGATGTATCGGATGTCGGAAAGTTCGGCGGAGGCCACCTCCATGGTGAGGGCCCTGGCGTCTTCGCGGGGAGTGAGTTCGAGGGGTGGGGTGCTTTTGAGATCAAGAATGGCGGAATGATAAGTGAGACTTGTATCCTTGGCCTCGAAGACATCGACGTGACATTCGCCGGAATATTGGGACGCTCCACGGAGGATGACATCCTGACCGTCGAGGGCGAGTGCGGCATCGACATCGGCTTGACCCGAAAGGAAAACGAAGGGGACGCCGTAGGAGCGGGTGAGAAGGGCGACGTGTGAATTGGGAGTGCCGGGTGTGGTCGTAATGAGGCCGGCGAGGTATGGGATTTCGGCGGGGACTCCGTCGGTGATGAGGATGTCGGTGGAGAGAAGGGTGCCGTTAAGGAATGCTTCGTCAATTTCAGCCCCGGGAACGAAGACAAGGCGGCCGAGAGCCCAGCCGGAAGAATAGCAGGCGTCGGAGTTTTGCCATCGGGCGATGCTGCCGAGAGCGATGTTGTTGCGTTGGAAGTAGTCGGCGTTTTCGCGGGCGCTTTCAGCTTGTTCGAAGGTGGGGAAGTAGAGACCGGACCAATCATGGGGTCGTTCGACGACGTTGTCCACGAGTTGGTAGAGGTAGCGGAGCATCGCAAGCGGGTAGGCGTTTTGGCCAACGAACTCGACGGCGAATTCTTGGTGAGCGGGGGCGAAGAGAAGGGCCCCGAGGACGACTTCTTGTTCTGGGGGGTAGAGAGAGGCGGCGTTGAAGTCCTTAGGGGAGATGCCGGAGAAGGGATCGAGGCGGCGGTTGGCGAAGTTGTAGTGGAATTGATATTCGCTTCCGTCCTGGAAGTAGACGGTGGGCGCATTGTCGAGGAGGATGGAAAACTTAATCCAGCGGATTTCGGTTTGGCCGAAGCCCGTGAGGACGGGATCGGAGCGGAAGGGATCGTCGGGTAAAGAAACGGTGTTTCGCCAAGATGAATGGGATGAGATCGGAACGAGGGGATTTTGAGTGAAGCGATATAAGCCGCGGTTACGATCGAGGGAATCGGTATCAAGGAACTGCCATGGGAGAGATTGGGATCCGGCGATGGGGAACCAGGTTTGGGCGTCTGGACTGAACTGGAGGAGAAGGTTTGAATCGGGAATGGGGTCGCCTTTGATTTCCAGTCGGTGACCTCCAGTGATAAGGTCTCTTTCGATCTCCAGGGTCAGGGACTGGGCGCAAAGTGCTGCTCCGAAGAGGGTGGAGATGGCCTGAGGAAGAAATTTCATGATTTAAGGAGAGAGAAGCCTGTTTAGAATGCTATGTCAAATGAGGAAGCCAGTGGATGGGGATGTGCGTTTCATCCAGAGACCCGACGATGGGCACCCTCAGCACTTTAGGGGAAAGTTGACTTGGCGAATACGTCAGCAGGATTGGAAGGGTGACACCTTCCAGCGCCTCCACCATTTCTTCTTTGAATCATTGAACTTGCTCGGGTGTCAATTTAGCGAGTTTACGAAATAAACCTGGCGCAGTGACGGCACTGACTTCGAAGCCAATCGCACGGAGGTGGTTTGCGGTCCAAGCGTTGCAGGTCTTTGGGAAGAAAAAAGGGGCCCGAGCACGGTAGAATTGGCTCGCTCCGTAACGTCCGGGCCCGAGAGGAAGGAGGTGTCCCTTACCATCACGCGCAAATTGGCCTGCAAGTCGCTGGATAAGGATTTGCCGCTGTTTGCTCGTGAGATAAAAAAGGTGGACGGGCGCATAGGCGTAGTCGAGGTGAAGCGGGCGGTTGCTGGTGACGACATGCATCACGGCGGGAGTGGGGTAGGCTAGAGCGCGGAAGGCGAGGGGAAAGGTCACCGCTTCGTTTCGGTAGAAGCCCTCATCACCCCAGCCAAACTCGAGCCAATCTCCGGTCAACTGAGTGGCAATTTCGGGAAGCCCGCTCGCCAAGGCCTTGCGAGGGAGGACGAGGCCGGTGTGATGCCCGTGCGAAAAGACGAGAAGGGGAGTGCACTCAGCGTGTTCTGAAATCGCGAAGGGTGGATGCGGGGTGGCGCGAGGCACCGACGAGATCGAGCATGAGGTGAGCAGTAGAGCCGCAATCCCAAGAACAAAGAGGTAAGGCATTCCGAAAGGTGAGCGGGATACGACAGTTCTAAAAGCTAAAAAAACAGCATTTGAAAGAGGCGTCATCGCAAGAGGCTGGCCTCTTCTATGGGCGAACTGAGGCCGCCGAAATTCCGGGCGTTACTGGATTAGCCTCTTACAC
>JBLIDI010000030.1:0-21883 GCA_047634075.1 Akkermansiaceae bacterium | reverse complement strand
GCACCGTCATCTACGCTCCAAAAGCAGTTCCCAACTCCGGCCAAAACACGACCCTCCTTCCTGACGGGCAAATCATCGCCGAAGCTCTCAAAATCACCCCGTGGTCTGCCGAAAAGCCCCACCTCTACACCCTCGTCGTGGGCGTCGGCGAACTTGGGAAAAAGCCCACCCATTTCTACTCCCACAAGGTCGGATTCAAAACGTCCGAAGTCAAAAATGGCCAACTCCTCATCAACGGAAAGCCCATCCTCGTCAAAGGCGTTAACCGCCACGACCACGATCCTGACACCGGCCACTACGTCACCGAAGCCAGCATGCGCCTGGACCTCGAGCTCATGAAGCAGCTCAACATCAATACCGTCCGCACCGCCCACTATCCCAACGATCCCCGCTTCTACGAACTTTGCGACGAATACGGCCTCTACGTCATCGCCGAAGCGAACATCGAATCCCACGGCATGGGCTACAAAGAAGAATCTCTCGCCAAAGACGCCACCTGGACCGCCGCCCATCTTGATCGCGTCACCAACATGATTCATGCCATCAAGAACCACCCCGCCATCATCATGTGGTCCCTCGGCAACGAAGCGGGCGATGGCATCTGCTTCGAGGAATGCTCCAAATGGATCAGAAGGAGATCCCCCGTGCAATACCCCATCCACTACGAACGCGCCGAACAAAAGTCCCACGTCGACCTTTTTACCCCCATGTATGCCTCCCTCGAAGCCTGCAAAAAATACGCCCGCGCCGAGGAAAAGAAGCCCCTCGCCCAGCAACGCCCCCTCATCCAGTGCGAATACAACCACGCCATGGGCAACTCCTCCGGCAACCTCTACGACTACTGGATGCTCTTCGAAAAAGAACGCCTCCTCCAAGGCGGCTCCATCTGGGACTGGGCCGACCAAGGATTACGCAAAACGAAATCTCCCTTCGGAAAACTCCATGAAACAAGCAAACTCAGCGTTCAGATCGAAGGTCAACTTCACAAGGAAAATGGGCTAATCTCCGGATACGCGACGGTCGCCAATAGCGATCAGTTTCAAGTTTCAAAATTTCTATCCGTCAGTGCGGAAGTCCGCCCCGGAAGAAGTAACTGGGGAAATAATCCAATCATCACTAAGGGTGATGAATCTTGGGCACTCAAAATAAATACGAATCGCGAGCTCGAATTTTTCGTCTTCGATAAAACATGGCACTCGGTCACGGCCAAACTCCCCGATAACTGGGAGAATAACTGGCATCAAGTAAACGGCTCATTGTCGGGGGGAATTCTACGTCTTTCTGTTAATAATAAAACGTTATCGATCAGAAAATTTCAGGGTTTGATTAAAAACACAACAGCTGACATTGGAATTGCCAAAAATACACACGATGGACATCGCCAGTTCGACGGACAGATCAGGAAAGTTGAAGTCGTAACTCGCCAATCTCGAATCTCCAGAGCCGCCAACGGCCCAAGCATGCCGCAAAAGGTTCCTCTCACTCTCGAATTCACTAACTTCAGCACTCCTCTCGGCCAGCTCGAATTCTTCGCCTACGGCGGCGACTACGGCGACTTCCCGAACGACGATAACTTCTGCGCCAACGGCATCGTCACCTCCGACCGCAAGCTCACCCCCCAAGCCCCCGAAGTCTTCGCCGCCTACCAAAACCTCCGCCTCGTTCAGGCTGACTCCTCCACTTATGAATCCAAGTGGACACTCAAAAACAACGCAACTTTCATCAACCTAAATGCTTACGACGCCTTCGTCTACACCTCGGCCAACGGCAAGGCTTTCACCCCCGAAAAACTCCCCCCCATCGACATTGCTCCCGGCAAACAAGGCTCCGTCACTCTCCCAGTCACCGTCTCTAAATCGACGCAATACGAACGGCACCTCACCCTCGAGCTTAGACTCAAAGAAGACACCACTTGGGCAAAAAAAGGCCACGTCGTCGCTCGTGAACAAATCCAGATCCAAGAAGCACCACCAGCTTCGGCACTAAAACACGACGAACCTCCATCGATCGACTACGAGGAAGAAGGGCTCATTGGTTTCCGTTCAGGAAAGCTCTTGCTTAAAATTAGCAAAGCGACAGGAATGCTCACCTCCTACTCGCTTGATGGGCGTGAGTTCCTTACCAGCCCGCTTCATCTCAACTTTTGGCGTCCCCCCGTCGACAACGATCGTTCCAACAAGTTTGGCACCCGCTCCGGAGCTTGGCGTAACGCGGGCCCCAACACCACCTGCACTGGCCACAAGATTCGGGCCAAAACAGACAACATGGCCCTCTCCTTCGACCTCAAAATCCCCGCCGGAGGCACGACCGGAAACATCACCTACACCATCGGAGCCGAGGGGAAACTCGACATCAACGTCACCATCACCCCAAAAGGCAAACTCGGCCCCATCCCACGCCTTGGCATGCAATGCACCGTCCCAAAAACCTACAAGCAAGTCTCCTGGTTCGGCAACGGCCCGCATGAAACCTACGCCGACCGCAAAGCTGGAGGCATCATTGGCCGCTGGGAATCCTCCGTCGAGGACCTCTTCTTCCCCTACCTCGAACCTCAGGAAACCGGTAATCTCACCGACCTCCGCACTCTCTCCCTCACCAACTCCGACGGACAAGGCCTCACCGCCACCGCCCTCGGAAAACACCTCCTCTCCGGCGGGACCTACCCCTGCCTCATGTCCGATCTCGAAGGCCGACGCCACCCCGTCGACATCCCGAAACGCGACAGTGTTACCCTCAACCTCGATCACCAACAAATGGGCGTCGCCGGCATCAACTCCTGGGGAGCCCGCGTCCTCCCGCAATACCGCATCAAACCCACCGGCACCTACACCTGGTCCTTCCGCCTCCAAGGAAAGTAACACGGGCCTCCCGCCTAGAGAGGACAGAAGTCAGAGCACAACCGCCCATCACATTCAGCACTCTGACTTTTTTGTGTTTCTTGCAGTCGGCCGTAGACCAAGCTCATGAGTCCAACCAAATTATAAAAATCTGGTCGTATTACCATAGCATGAATCTCGGCCGCCCGCGATCATCTCAACATGATCAAACGCTTCCCCGCCCTCCGCGCTCTTGGTGGCCGCTCCTACGCTGACGAATATGCCGACTCCCGCAAGGCCAGTCAAAAGACCACCACCCCTTCCCCGAATCTCAAAAAACTCACCCCCAGCTCGGTGCCCCTGAAATTCGGCCCTGCCGACACCGCCCCGCCCCCCACCGGTTTTCTCTACATGCTCGCCGTCTTCGGAATCATCTTGGTGGCGGTCATCCTACTCGAGAAATTTTACGGCCCCTAGAGAAAGCCACTCGGCTCAGATCAAGTTCCGCCGAAAGCCCGTCGCCCGCATCGTCTTCGATTCCATCCAAGCAACTCCGCTTAACTCGCTGAGACCCGCCAAAGTCATTGAACTGGATCTCATGCACCCCGAATTGCTTCCCACCAGCGACGTGAATTGGGATCTCAAAGACGGCCATCTCGTCGGAACCTCCCCCAAGGCCGCAAGTCAATCGCAACGCTGGATCGGCGGCTTTAACCCCTTTGCCACCTACGACCTCGCCGTCCATAAAACCAAAGGCAGCGGCTCCACCGGCATCACCTTTCTCGACTCCACCAACGGAGATACCCTCGCCACAAATCTGCACTTCGAAGAAGGCAAGCCCATGTCAATCTCATGGGCCGTCACCCTCGCTGGTAAACAAGGCGCACCTCTTCTCGACGAGGGCCGCCTCTGGTTCACTATCACCGTGCGCGGACGCGCGCTCCCCCTTCCCCTCCAAGGTGTCTTCTCCCTCAACCCCTCGGTCTTCGACATCCGCTTCGAGGGCATCATCGTCTTCGACATGGATGATGGCCTCCTCCGCAACGAACTGGCCTCCCACCTTTTCCGCGATTCTAAATCCGGAGAGTGGCGCGGCTGGACCACCGGCTTCAGTGCCCTCGGAGGAACCGGTCGTGGCGATTCAAAAACGATCCTCGCGGTCTCTTCGGTGCGCGATCCACCGAAAGGATTCTCCATCATGAAAGCGAAACCCATCGGCATCATCGGCGCGCACCAAGACCGCCACGGCGTCTACGACACCGCCTCTGGCAAATAGCGGCTCATCCTCTGTGAACACTATAAAAAATATCAAGCCGGAATGTGGGAAAGCGACCACTGGGACCGTGACTTCAAGCGGCTCTCCGGCCCCGTCGAAGTGGACAGCACCGGCACCATGATTCAAACCTTTGGTAGCAAACGCTTCGCCCTTTTCGGCAGCTCCGATCGCAAAATCTACATCCGGACCTACCCCGATCTTGAACCCGCCGGTGAGTTGAAGATCGAGATGCCCCCTTGGAATGACGACCACGGCACCCGCATCTGGACCAACGTCATCCCCCTTCCCGCAGGCTACCCTGCACCCTACATTGCCCTCATGATGGACCGCGCTAACTTCCCTAGGATGCCGAAGCGCAACTGGACCTAAGGAGCCCTCTATCTTTACCACCGCCACCCTGTCAAAAAATAATTCGGACACTTGTATAAAACACCTCATCAACATCCTTTCACCCACCACCAAAACACGATCACCGTGGTTACAACGCGCTGGGTTTCGCCTCCATCTTCCCCGGTTGACTGAGGGCCAGCGTCATAAGCCCAGTCATCTCATCGCCACACAGATTACAAACAAGCGCCCCCATTACCATCGCGGCCCCCCTCCTCATCGCCAATAATCCCGCTATGAGAAAAAATTTTCCCGCTCCGAAAGGCCTCGGTTCACGCTCCTACGCCGATCGCTATGCGGAGTCCAGGAGTAACACCTCCTCCAGAAAATCAAGCAGCCGGATCAGCTTAAAAAAGTTTCTCCCCGGCAAAAAGCCTCTCAACCCGAAAGGAACTTCCCTCTCAACCACCCGCTCGGGTTGGGCTCTTCTGGGTGGCATTTCCCTGATCACCACCACCCTTTGGATCATCATGATGGTCGTGAAGCACTCCGAAAACTGACACTATTGAGTCTCACAAAATAAAAATCATTGCCCTTCCCACCCCACTCCTTTAATCCCTCCCTCGTCAGGAGTTACGGAGTGTCGGCTTGTGGATTCGGTCAGGACGGAAACGTAGCAGCCGCAGCTTGTCCTTCATTGCCGTGGCTTCCTGGCATTTTTTCTTTCCCGCCATCTGCTTTTCGAAGCAGGTGGCTTTTTTATGGCGTAAAGCCGACCTCATTTCCTAGTCTCTTGCCGACATGTCTGCTCACCTCTTTCCCGATGGCTCCGCCCTCCCTTCTCCCGGTCTTGGCACTTGGAAAATTCCAGACGAACTCACCCCGGAGATCGTCCACCAAGCCATCGAAGCCGGCTACCGCCATCTCGACTGCGCTGCCGACTACGGCAATGAAAAACTCGTCGGCAAAGGCATCGCCAGCGCCCTCAAGGCCGGACTCTGCACCCGCGACGACCTCTGGGTCACAAGCAAGCTCTGGAACACCTACCACGAACCCCAACACGTCCGCGCCGCCTGCGAACGGACCCTCGCCGACCTCGGCCTCGAGCAACTCGACCTCTACCTCATCCACTTCCCCATCGCCCTCGAATTCGTCCCCTTCGACACGATGTATCCTCCCGGTTGGACCGCCGGGGCCAATGCCATGAGCCCCATTAAGGTTCCCTACTCCGACACCTGGCGCGCCATGGAAGAACTCGTCGATGCCGGCCTCACCAAAAGAATCGGAGTCTCCAATCTCGGCACCGCCATGCTCCGCGAGGTCCTTTCCTACGCGCGCATCAAGCCTGCCGTTCTTCAGGTCGAAATGCACCCGTATCTTCGCCAGGAAAACCTCCTCCGCTATTGCACGGAAGAAGACGTCGCCGTCACCGCCTTCTCCCCCTTCGGGGCCGACTCCTACCTCCCCCTCGGCATGGCGACCGAGTCCGAGCGCCTCCTCGCCAATCCCGTCATCGAAAAAATTGCCACGACCCACCGAAAATCCACCGCCCAAGTCGCCCTCCGCTGGGCCATGCAACGAGGCGCCATTCCCATCCCCAAAACCCAGTCGCCTGACCATCTTCGCGAGAATTTCGACCTCTTCGATTTCACCCTCACCGGCGCCGAACTCGACGCCCTCTCCGCCCTCGATCAACACAAACGCTTTAACGACCCCGCCGTCTTCGGCGAAAATGCCTTCAACACCTTCTACCCCATCTTTGATTAATCATATGAAACCACTCTCAGGAAAAACTGCTCTCGTCACCGGCGGAGGCAGCGGCGTCGGACTCGGCACCGCCCGCGCCCTCGCCGCAGCCGGAGCCTCCGTCACGATCTGCGGACGCAATCTCGAAAAACTCCAAGCCGTCGCGGGCGACGATCTCGCCGTCGAACCCTGCGACATTTCGAATCGCGAAGAAGTCAACGCCCTCATCGCCAAACTCGGTGCACCCGATATCCTCATCAACTCCGCTGGCGTCAATATCGCCAAACGCAAGGTCAGCGAGATCGACCCCGACGACTTCGACAAGCTCCTCGCGATCAACTGCACCGGCTTCTTCAACCTCATCCACGCCGCCCTCCCCGCGATGCGCAAGCGCCAGGATGGCCTCATTTTCAACATCTCCTCCGTCGCCGGCAAACGCGCTTACCCCCTCGCCGGCATGGCCTACGCGACCTCGAAATTCGGAGTCACCGGCATGGCCTCCGCCATCAATGCCGAGGAAGCGGAGAATGGCATCCGCGTCACCAGCATCTTTCCCGGCGAGATCAACACCCCCATCCTCGACGAACGCCCCGTCAAAGTCCCCGACGAACAGAAAGCCCGCATGGTCCACCCCGAGGACATTGCCGCCCTCATCGTCGCCATCGCCCAACTTCCCAAACACGTCGTTGTCCCCGAACTCGTCATCAAGCCGACCTACCAAGAATTCATCTAGCCCAGCAACGGAGCGTAGACTTTAGTCTGCTCCGCCATCGACCAGCCCCCCAACACTCACCATGAAGTCCCTGTGACTCCCCGCAACTTCACTCGCTGCTCGGGGGAAGAAGCAAAACAGGCAAGCCTACCCTCTTAAGAGCGGGATTCCCAACCTGCTCGCAACTGGAACCGGTAATCCGCCGAAGACATCCGCAGAATCGCTTCCCGCCTCTCGTAAAGTCGAAGGCTCATGGCCGCCGGAAGATCTCAAGTTAGGTCGTCCCGCCCTCACCTTCCGGATTGATCAAAAAACCGCCCGCGTGGAATTGGAATCAGAGTCGCACTCGAAGCACCCACGGGATCCCCTCTCAAAGTCCAGCCCGAAGGAGGCCGTTGATTGGAAGACTGACGAGGCCCGGCTCAATCAAACCACAACTTAACACTCTCCCACGCGACCTCATTCTCCCATCCGGGTAGGTAGAACCCACGATAAATCTTCGGACCAGTTTTATCGCGAATCACGTAAACCCCCTGATAGTCCAACTTCGAGTCCACCGTCTCGAGGAAAATCGCGGCCGTGACGGCAGTCTCCGGGATGCCACGCTCGGCATATCCCTTGGCAGGAATCATCGTGAAGCTCTGCACCTCATCTTGAATGAGATGATTGGTTCCGTCGATCCACGCATAGAGAGACATCCCGTCCTCGCCATTCCAAGGAGTAATGAACCGGACACCCTCGTCCCTTGCAACCATGGCATCATCTTGGCGATCTCCTGCCAACCGCTGAGCACACGCATTCAGAAGAAATGCGAGGATCGTGAGCAAGAGTTTCATCGGGTTTGGCGCAAAAACGGGCCCTGAGAACAATGACCGGCCACCTTGTAAACGCTCCGGAACTCATCGCTTGTGTCGGCTATCTCTCGAAACAACCGGCGGCCGCTCGCGCAAAGCAAAAAGTCGGTGGAGCGTAAAACCACTCCACCGTCTTTTAAAAAGTTCGCAGGAATCAGTTCATCGGAGCGAGCTGAACCGACACCCGCCGATTCGCCTGCCGTCCTGCCGCCGAACTATTGTTGGCGAGCGGAGCATCAGGCCCCTGACCACTCACCAAGAAGCGTTGGGCCGCGACCTTTTGGGTCCTCAAGAAGCTCGCGACGCTATTCGCACGAGACTCGGAAAGACGGTAATTATAGTTTCGTTCCCCGACGTTATCGGTATGTCCGACGATCGCGACCATGGTCTGGTTGTATTTATTGAGCACCTTGGAGACCGAGGTCAGCGTTGGATAAAACTCACCGCTTATGCCAGAGCTCCCGGTCGAAAAAGTAATGTCACCGGGCATCACCAGGCTGATGTTATTTCCGGAACGACTGATTCCGACGCCGGTCCCCTCAAGTTCACGTCGCAGTTCAGCTTCCTGCTTGTCCATGTAGGCACCGATCCCACCACCCGCAAGCGCCCCCACGCCAGCTCCAATCAAGGCCCTCTGCCCGCGCTCCTGGGCGTTACCGCCAGCCAGAAGGCCTATTCCTGCTCCGATGAGGCCACCAACGAGCGCTCCGCTCGTAGCTTTCGCCCTCTGACCTTCACCCGTATAAGGATTGGCCGTTTGGCAGGATGTCATAGCGAAGCTTCCAATCATTAAAAGTCCGACAATTCTTTGGGAAAATTTCATGACAAAGATTTACTCCAAAATAATCCTTAATCCACCTAAAATATCGCATCGCAAGGCCCTACCAACCGGATTACCCTCTCTCCACGATGCCGAACGCGCTCCCAAACCCCACCGGTGATGTCTTTTTGCTGCAGAATTCCTTGATCGCAGAAGGGCGCAAAGCCTCCCGAACGAGTGACCGAAAGCGCATCATCCTCCCCGTCCAACGCACTCAGGAAGCCAAGGTCCAACGCCTCCTCAACTTCCTTCAACCCGGCACATATATCCGCCCCCACTGCCACCCGCTCCCTCACGCCACCGAATCAGTCTGCCTCCTTGCGGGCCATCTCGAAGTCCTGATCTTCGACGCTGATGGCCCAATCAAAGAACGACATCATCTCACTTCGACAAATCCTCTCATCGACCTCGAACCCGGAACTTGGCACGGCATGCTCGTCCATGAGCCCGACACCATCATCTTCGAAGTCAAACAAGGCCCTTACAATCCTGCTACCGACAAGGAGTTCGCGCCATGGTCACCCTCCGAAGACTCAGCTAAGGTTGCGCAATTCCTCGACAGTCTCCGGACCTAATACGGGAGATGCTTCCGCCGATTCGCGAGCCAAAGAGATTGGTAAGGCGCAAGTGTGACTTCTGAAGCATCCTCGGCAAGCGACTCACCTGAGATCAAGTCAAACCAATCCTCCGTTCCAATCAAGTTCATCGTTGCCACCGAAATCCGTTGCTCTTCATCCGAGACGTTATGGAGGCAGAAAACATTGCGACGCCTATCCCACGACTGCCGCCAAAAGGCAAAAACCTGGTCTCCCACATGCAAGGTAAACTGAGTCGCATTGGGGTGAAAAGCAGGCTGCTCTTTCCTCAGCTGGATAAGAACCAGAAGCTTCTTCAAGACGCTCGCATGAGGTGAGCCTTCGCGATCAAGCTCCTCTCGCAGCACATCCGCATCCCACTGCCGACGGTTGATGTGCCTCCTAACCCCTGTTTCCGCTACTCTCTCTCGGTCATTACGCGTCCCCAAGAGACTATGGATGTAGAATGCCGGCACCCCTTCCAGAGCCAAAAGGATGGTGTGGGCACAGAGAAATTTCTCCTCGGTCTGAAGAGCATCGAAAAGGCTGATATTAATCTCATAGGGCCGCTTCCCCCCATCCGGCAGCGTTCTTTCCGAAACGAATCCCCCATTCTCCAACATCTGATCGACCAATGACTGGATCTCGTCGTGGGAAAGAAGACCCTCCGCAGGCCTCAGGCCAATGCCATCATGTGACGCGATAAAATTAAAATACATCGTTCCGGGCTGCGCCGGCGGCATCCTCATCAACCACTGAATGAGGCACCGGCAATTCCCGGTCGTGAGAGCATAGAGCAATAACGGAGGCAGGGAAAAATTATAGATCCCGTGGGCCTCGTTTCCATTTCCGAAATATGAGAGGTTCTCCTGATTCGGGATATTAGTCTCGGTGATAATCACCGCGTCAGGCTTCACGTGCTCGATAAGAGTCCGGAAAAGCCGCACCAACTCATGGGTTTGCGGAAGATTGATACAACTCGTGCCAATCTCCTTCCAGATAAAGGCGACCGCATCGAGCCGAAAAACCCCAATTCCACGATCCAAATGATGCCGGATAATTTTCACCAACTCCACCAAGAGATTATGATCTGCAAAGTTAAGATCCACTTGGTCATGACCGAAGGTGCACCAGACATGCTTCGTTCCGGAAGGCGTCTCGGTTGGTCGGAGAAGATCACTCGTACGGGGCCTGACGACCTCGCGCAAATCCGCAATCGGCGAAGCCTCGACGAAGTAATTTCGCCCCGGTTCCTCATCTCTCTCGAATTGCTGAAACCACTCATGAGACGTCGAACAATGGTTCACCACCAAATCCGACATGATGCGGTAATCCTGCGAGAGGTCTTCCAGATCCGACCAATCACCGAGCGCGGGATCCACCCGATCGTAATCCGAGACCGCGAAGCCATCATCAGATGTCCAGGGGAAGAAGGGCAGGACATGCACGATCGAGATCGCATCACCCAGTCGTTCACGGATAAATGACGCCAACTCCTTCAAGGGCGCACCTTCCTTCGGCAACAGCGTGTCACCATAAGTGATCAGCGCGACATCGCCCTCTGTCCAGTGATTCGTGTGAGGTGTCGGCTCAAAGAAATGTTCACGGAGACGCATCTCATCGATCACGCGATTCACCAACCCCGAGTGATCTTCCTCACCGTAAATTACGGTGAGATGGGTTTCAATTCTTACAATCAGTTGCTCTAAGGGACTCATCTCTTATGAAAATTCTTTTTGGTCGGCCTCTACTGCCTCGATTAATCGTTCGTAAATGTCAGGCATCGCACTCCGCACCCTTGACCAACTCGGAATGAATGGCTTCTCGTGCGGCGAACTCAAAAACATCTTACCTGCCGTGATAATGTTCTCCGCAAAAAGTTCCACCGCTTCCTCTTCCTTATGAACATCAAGATCGAGCCCGTTCATAATCGCGTCATTCTTATACCGCTCCACGAAATCCAAAGCATTTCGAAAGTAGGCCGCCTTCAAGGTGCGGAAAACCTCCTTACTGAAGACCGTCCCCATCACCGCCATCTTACGATAGACCAACTTACAGATATCAATCGACATCTTGGAGAGCCCCTTCGCCCGATCATCGATCGAGATGTCCTGATGTTTATGATCGTAAACATCCGCGATATCGACCTGACAAAGCTTATTACTGGAATAGTTACGGAACATTTCCGAAAGCGTCCCCATCTCCAAACCCCAATCACTCGGCATCCGGATATCAGGAATCACGCCCTTCCGAAAAGAAAACTCTCCGGCCAAAGGATAACGAAAACTATCCAAATACGTTAGATATTCGCTCTCTCCGGTCACCTGCTCAAGCGAGCGTAACAGGGGCGTGATTAAAAGACGCGTCACCCGCCCGTTCAAACTCCCCTCCGCAATCCGGGGGTAATACCCCTTGGCAAACTGATAGCTAAAATGCGGGTTTGCCATCGGGTAAATCAACCGCGCCAGGAGCGAACGATCGTAAGTCACGATATCGCAGTCGTGGAGCGCGATCGCTTCCGCTTTATCGGTCGCCAGCATGTATCCCAAGCAATACCAAACGTTGCGTCCCTTGCCCTCCTCCTCGGGAGCCAAGCCCTGTGCCGCCAACTTTGCATCGAGGGCCCGCAGGCGCGGACCATCATTCCAAAGCACGCGATGATGCTGGGGCAATTCTCCAAAGAACTTCAGCGCCTGGCGGTATTGACTCTCGTCCGCCCGATCCAAGCCAATGACGATTTGGTCCAAGTAGGGAACCTTTTTGACTTCCTCCAAAATCTTTGGCATCGCCTTTGTTTCCAGCTCTGAAAAAAGTGAGGGGAGCAGAAGTCCCATCGGACGCTTCTTGGAAAAACTGACCAACTCAGCCTCGAGCTCTGCGAGCGGTCTTCGCGTCAAATTATGAAGTGTGGCGACCGAGCCGCCCTGGTGAAAATCAGCCATCGTTAGTTTCGGTAAGTGTTGTTAAATGTGGAATTTGAAATTGATCGAGAATTTGCGTCATCATCTCAGCCCACCCGAGTGGACCAATTTGAGTGCTTCGCAGCACTCCTTCGGCTTCGAGGACGAAGTCACCCTTACTCGCGATGATCACGCCAATGTCCGCGATCTTCAGCATCGCAAGATCATTTGGGCGATCTCCCAGCGCGATAATCGCGACCTCTTTTTTTCGAAAATGCGCCAAAGGAGTGCCCTTATCCGTCTGCCCCGAGACATGTAAAAAGCGCCCCCCGTGGAGCGTTCTCAGCCCGCGCTCCTCCACCATTTTGCAAAACTCCTCCTGCTTCTCCGCGGTATCTTGCCAGAGCAAGGGCTCACTAAAATGCCGATCCGCAGACCTCTCCGCTGATTGTCGGCTTAAGCCGGTCCACTCGATGATTTCTGATATCGTCGCGTCGGCATACCCCTTAAACTTAAAAAGCCCTCGCAAAGGTTTCAAAACCTCCAAAATCTCGGCCCGTGGCGTCCCAAAAACGGTAGCCTCCTCGCCCTCGTAAAGGACCGCCCCATTCTCAACGACATACGGCTGCGTATTCCCAAAATCCCCACGCATCGCCAGCCATTCCGCCCGCGTCTTGCTCGTATTGGCCATGAGCGGAATGCCCGCAGCATCCATCCGATCCAAAACCGGCAAAACGGCCTCAAAGGAGTAATCATCAGAGTCCAGCAAAGTCCCATCCAGGTCGCTCACCACTAATAATTTCAACGTTTGCTCTGCCATTCACAATCTCCTAGCGCATCCCGTGCCAAATCCCGATTTCAAAATTCCCGAATGCCCCTATGATCACCCCATGCCCGAACTCGCCGAAGTCGAACTCGCCCGCCGTCAGTGGGCCGCTTATCACGGAGACACCATCACCTCGGTGGAAGTCCACCCCAAGGCCCGCATCTACCGCGACTGCCCCGCTCCGGCTCTCGGTTTCCTCAAAGGCCAAAAACTCCTTTCCTCAAAGGCCCACGGCAAACGCATGCTCTTCACCTTCGCCCCCGAAGTCCACCTCGAAGTCCACCTCGGGATGTCCGGCAAGCTCGCCACCGCCCCGCTCGATCACGAGGAACACAAACACGACCACCTCATCCTCCGCACCGGCAACTCCACCCTCATTTTCAACGACTACCGCATGTTCGGCCGCGTCATGCTCCACGACTGCGCCGATCCCTGGGCCGACTTCCCGCCCCAGCCCCAGGATTCCAAGTTCTCCCTCGCCCGCGTTCGCAAACTCATCGAGCGCCACCCCAAAAAGCCCCTTAAAGCCCTCCTCCTCGACCAAAAAGCCTGCCCCGGCATCGGCAACTGGATGGCCGATGAAATCTGCTGGCGCCTCGGCCTCTACCCCGGTATCCCCACCGCCCAACTCGAAGCGGCCTCGCTGCGAAAAGAAATCCGCTTCGTCACCCTCGGGGCCCTCAAACACGTCGCCGAAAAAAACGAAACCGCCTCGGTCGATGGCTTCGCTCCCGGCTCCTACGTCGCCAACGTTCCGCCAAAAAGCTGGCTCTTCCAGCACCGTTGGAAAAAAGGCGGCACCTGCCCAAAATGCAAAACCGACCTCGCACGAGACACCATCGCCACCCGCACCACCGCCTGGTGCCCCACCTGCCAAGCCTAAGGGAGTGACGCTCTCCAGAGCGTTCCGTCACAAGGCGCTGACCCCACCGCCCCAATTTTTTTTCATGTCTATCTCCCCCTACAGCATCGCCAGCTTCACCACTTTCGTGGTCTCCCTACCCCTGATGGGCTTCATTGCTTCTCGAATCTGCCGAAACGAAGACGACAGCTTTCAGCAATATGGAACTCTATTCATTTTCATTCCTCTACTCGCTGGAGCTTGTGGAACATTCAACGGCAGCTACGTGGGTGGATCAATCGCCTGCGGACTCGCCTCCCTTGCCCTCACCACCCTCATTGGAAATCTCAGCCTAAAGAACTGCCTCCTTCTCGCCATCACCGCGCCGCTCATCCTTTGCATTGCAACATGGCTCGGCAACGCCACCGAAACTCTCCTCTCCTAACACTCTCAATCAGCTCACTGGTCGGAAGCCGGTCGTCGAGAATCGAAAATCGGTGCTCGGTGGACGGAAATCTAAGATCGAAACCGATGGCTCTCCCAGCTTCGAAGGTGCGCAGGTCAATAGCCCCGAGCCTTGGCTCGGGGTTCCAGAACCGCACCCTCGGGAAGCTCCGAAGGTGCGTCGGCGTCTTGCGAACCGTCAACCCATTTTCGCCATGGCCGAAACAGTCACCGCTCTCTCCTCCCACCTGGGTTTGTTGACGATATGATCTGGCCCTACCCGTGCCGACGCACCTTCGGCGCTCCTTGAGATTCGCGACTTCCGACCTCCCAGTCTCGATCTAGCCCAACTCACATCGCCAGCATCTGTTTTGCGATGGGGCATTTTAAAAGTGAAGCGATTTGCAGCAAGGTTTTCCTCACCCGTTTTGAACCTTTCGGCAAGAGCGATACCACCTGAATTCCAAAAACTCCGTCATGCCTATCTCGCGAAAAACCAAGAAAAAAAGAGACCCTTCTCAGGATCTCCTTCTCAATAGAATCACTCAAAAACAGCTCTCACTTCAGGGGAAGACCCGTCACCTCAACAAGCTTGAAGTCGCCGGGATTCCAGTAGCTAAAGGCGATGAAAAGCTTCACGACCTTTCCATCAACGATCTGCGGCCACCAGGCGGCGTTATGAATGTGCCGCCCATTCTCATGGCCGAAGTCCCCCTTGGGAGTGATGACTGACACCACCTTCTTGGTTGGCCAGTGATAGATATAGCACGGAGCTCCGGGATACTTGGCCTCGTTGGCACCGGGACCTTTCAAGCAGCCCACCAAGGCGTAATCGCCAAAGAAATCAATATCGCAGGGATTCGTCCCCTTCAGCACCAGGAATCGCTCTTCGATTTCACCCTTGAGGCTCAGGGTACAGATCTCACCGGAACCCCGGCTACAAACGACAAGCTTCTCCTTGTGAAAGGCACCACCGTGCGAAGTGTTAAATTGCTTCTTCCCTCCGAAAATCTCCTTTTGATCCTGAACATCAAAGACCAAACTACTGCCGTATCCATCGAAGGCCCATGGGTTGCCGGTCTTCGGATGAATCTCGACGTCCGTCGGATTGAACTTCCCAGCCTTGTCAAAGTAGGGAATGGCGTCCGCCTTGGGAGCCAAATCAAAGCCCGTCCCATCGGTATAGTCCCGATGACGAACCAAGTGCCGCACATTATCAGAGAAATAGAAGCTGGGCTTCTCCCCCCCCTTCACGACGGCCAGACCGTGGAAGTTCCCTTGGCCGAATTTCTCATCATCACTCAGAATGACGCCCGCACCCGCAGCGGTGTTAAAGCGAATGACCTTTGCTCCTATCGTAGTGTAAAGCGCACTCGTCACCGGATCAACATCACTTCCACCGTGATTTCCCTTCAAGTAGCCCGCGAGCGCCGCATCGGCAGGAAGAGAATACTCGGTGGCATCTCTAAACTTCAGCTCACCCCAGGCACTGGCGACATAGGGAAGCTTCTTATCGGCCACAGGTGCCGCATGAGTATGATCAGCTCCTTCGTGAGCTAGCACCGGCAGGACATTCAGAGTCGCGGCAATCGTGATGAGTAATTTCTTCATTGTTCGAATCAGTATTTAAAATGTCCCCTTGGTTAAATGATCTGCGAACGATCGAGAAGCTCAATCTGGCAGAATGTCGACCGTCGCGCACCAGGAGTGGTCCCCATTTGAGGGATCACTTTGTTTCTTCCTGCTTCTCCAGGCCTCCATTCTCTTCTCCGGAGGCACTCCCCAGCTCCGAAGGTGCGCACAGGTCCATAGCCCTGTGGCCTCGGCGCGGGGTAAATCCACGCGAACAAATCAAAGCTCCTGAAGCCAGGCCAGTCGGTTCTTGAAATCTCTCTTTTTAAAAATCACATCTTCCATAATTCGATGAGTCAGAGAATCAACCACGTCCTCCTCAAAATCATACCTTCCGACAATCTCGCTAAAATTATCAAGGCTGCTGTCAGGCAAGCTTCGCACGCAAATTCCAACCCATGACTGCCGCTCTTCCCTCGCCGTCGTTTTCAAAAGCTCCACCAACAGCTCCATCTTATTTTTTGAATATCGCCATAGTGCCTGAATCACCTCACCCCGCTGATCATCTCTTAAATCAGCCTGATTGAATTGCTTCACTGCCGCTTCAAAGTTCTCCTTCGCAAGAAATTCTAGGTAAATATTCCACAACCTCTTTTTATGATCATGAAACGCCGCTACCCCCCGAAACTCCGGCCCCCGATGAGCTTGCTCCAGCCATTGGCCTGGCTCATCAACTCCCACCTTCTCACACCATGCCCGGAACAACTCTCCCGTTCCCGGCACGCCCGCTTTTGATGAAACCAAAAAGCTCAAAGCACTCTTCATACCCCACCCGTTCAGCGAGCACTTTCCCAATGAGTTGGATCGAATTAGCGGTATCTCGATTCTGGGGGATATTCACTCGCTGCGTAAGCTGCGTAAGCTGCTTCAGTTCTTCGACGCCCAGCCCTTCTACCTGCCTGATCAGCAATTCAGATTCCAACGGTTCATTATAATATTCATTTCTCAAAAGCCGCTCGGCGATCTCCGGGATTTCCCCCTGCTCAAACAGAGCTTTCAGATCACTGATCACGGCACGCCCGGATCGCTGCGAATTTCGCCCCCCTCCATTCCGCTCCGAAAGCGTAATCTGTGAACCATTCAACTCCGTGTATCGCGCCTCCAAATCCTTCAAGTCATTCCACTTTGAAACCAAAGGAACTCCAAACGCCGCCGTCACAAGCAAAGAAAAACAAGCGCCAACTTCCCCGATCCCACCCCGCCAAGCGCCGAGGCCGGCAACTGACTTCCCCCCGCAAGCAAGCTCAACCCCACCGGAGCCGCCTTCCCCATCTTCGTTGAAAGCACCGTCGTCAATCCCACAACCGAAAGCGTCACCCCCTTCTTCCCAAACCAACCTGCCATCTCCTTCATCGCCTTTTCTTCACGTTTTTTCCTCCGCGCATAGCCACTCCGTATTTGTAAAACCTCCAGCCGCGTCGCCTCATGCATCCAAGCCAAAATCTCCGGATGCTTCCCCGCCTTTCGCGACACCTGAATCAAAACATTCTGCGTCACCTCCTCCGCCACCGTGGCATCGCCCAACTGCCGGTAGGCGGCATGATAAATCAACCCACTGAGACGCTCCGAAACCGCCCGAAAACTCTCCTCTCGATTTTGACCGGTCAGAAAGTCACGCAGCAGCTCCCGAAGATCTTTAGATGATGAATACGCCATACTCTTTCCCAAACTACTGCCGCACCCCACCCAATCGTCCCCACAAAATCAGAAAAATCTCGCCATTCTACTTCAACTGCTCCCAGGCCCGAGCAATCACCTCCCGAAGTTTAAATTCAGGCTCTCCCGTCAAAGACTCCGCAATCCCAAAGTTTCGCCCCAACCCCAACGAGATTCCGAATTTCAGCCCAGGAGTGGTGAGATCTCTCAACGCAGTGCCCTTTCGATCAGATCCTGCCAAAGAGGAGCCTGAGGCTATTAAGACAAACCAAGACGGTGCTTCCTTCGTGGGCGAAGACTCCGAGAGTCAGCGGGAGTTGACCGCCAAGGGCCAAGAAAAGCATTAGGATGACAGTTCCTAGGCTGATGACGAGATTCTGTCGGATGATTCGACGGGCTTTACGACTGAGTCGGAGGGCATCAAGGAAGCCTTCGATGCGATCATTCATAAGGACGACCTCGCTCTGTTCGAGCGCGGCATCGCTCCCCCTTCCTCCCATCGCGACGGAGACGAACGCGGCCGCCAAACTGGGAGCATCATTCACGCCGTCGCCGACCATGGCAACTTTACGGCCTTCGCTTCCGAGCTTCTGGATCATGGCAACCTTGTCCTCCGGGAAAAGCCCGGCATGGACATCGACTTCGTCGAGCGAAAGTTGCTTGGCCACTTCCAAAGCCGCTTCGGAACGATCGCCCGTCAGCATGAGCGGCCGAATATTCGACTTCTTGAGAGTGTCCAGAACAGCCGCTGACGATTCGCGGATCTCATCCTTGAGAATGAAACGGCCCGCTGCGTCCGGGGCAATGATCCAGACTTCGGAGTATCCCAACCGGAGAGTGGCGGCATTGCCAACAAGATCCTTGAGAGGTCCGTCCTTCAGGAGATCGCGGCGACCCAGAAAGACTTCCCCTTCTGCGGTGAGACCGCGAAGGCCCATTCCGGTAAGAGACTGAAAATTAGTAACATCGACGAGGGGCACGCTTGATTCTTCTCCATAGGACAGGATTGCTCTCGCGATCGGATGGGTCGAGTTGGATTCCAAACTACACGCGATTCCTAGCAAGCGATCTTCATTCCCGGGAGGAAAGCTTTCGATCTTCTGCACCCGGAGATTTCCGGTGGTGAGCGTACCGGTCTTATCCATGGCGACGGTATCAATCTGGGCCAACTTCTCGACCGCAGCTCCGCCACGAAAAAGAACGCCATGCTTGGCACCCCACGCGATCGCGGCGAGAATGGCCGATGGAATGGAGAGAACGAGAGCGCAAGGGCTCACGACGACCAGGAGGGTCATGGCGCGATAGAGTGCCGAAAAGCTTTCCGGGGTCGATTGAAGCGGCGCAATTCCGAAGCCCAGCCACCAGACCAAAAACATCGTGAGCGTCAAGGCCAGAACGCTCCAAGTGTAACCGGTTCCAAATTTATCAGTGAAGCTCTGCGAAGGAGCTTTGCTGTCCTGGGCGCTCTGAATCAGGCGAATGATCTTCTGCATCGAACTTTCTGAGGCCGGCTTCAGAATGCGTATTTTGAGCGCTCCCCAGAGATTCAGAGTTCCACCGAAGACCTCATCACCACTCACCTTTTGCACCGGATTTGCTTCACCCGTGAGGGAAGACTCATCAGCCGCTGATTCTCCGCTCTCGATGCTGGCATCCAATGGGAAGACATCTCCGGGCTTCACGAGGACCAACTGTCCCGGTGAGATTCGAGAGACCGAAATCCGACGTTGCTGGCCATCATCTGCCAGCACCGTGGCTTCCTTGGGAGCCGCCGCAAAGAGGGAATCAATCTCACGCCGGGTGCGATAAAGAGCAAAATGTTCCATCGCTCCCGAGAGCGAAAAGAGAAAGAGCAAAAGGGCACCCTCGCCCCACGCGCCAACGGTCGAAGCTCCGACCGCGACTGCCAGCATGAGGAAATGGATGTCGAGTTTCCCTTTCTTCAAAAGCCCCCAGGTGTCTTTCGCGGCATCCCACCCTCCGGCAACCATGGCAATGACATAGAGAATAATAGGAACGAAGGTCGGGAGGTGAGCCTGGGTGGAAAGGACAAATCCAATGATCCCGGCGAGCCCGCATACGGACGCAAAGATCGCCATTTCCTGCCACTCCTCTCGGTCATCGTCTTCCTCTTCGCTCGGCCATGGCACCTCACGCCAGCTCCAGAACTTGGGGGCAGTCTCGCAGGTGTTCTTTTCAAACCGGGTTGATTCCTGGGATTCCTTCGTTCGGATGAGCGCATCAGAACCGAGAGAGAGTTCGTTCAGTTTCCCAAACTCGCGCTCAACCGACTTCAAGACCTCTCCGATTCGTTCCTTGAGATCTTCCTCATCGATCGGACCGATCGTCGCCACCTTGATCAGGTGACTCTCATGGGATATTTCCAGCGCCTCGATCTGAGGATCATCAAGCATGAAGCGCCGAAGCTTCTCCGCGCCCATTGCTTTTTCTTCAGATTCATTTTTCACCGTCTCTCTATACTCGGGATTTCTTTTTCATCCAACGATGAACGCAAGTTTCCAAGCTGGCGTAAAGTGCCGGAAGAAGCAACAAGGTCAAAGCAGTCGAGGTGACAGTCCACACCTTCATCGCCTCCCTATTTGGTTTCGATGGGCACCGGCCTCAGCCTGGGCCTTCTCACCGTTACCCTCACGGCCAATCTCCGCGCTCTCCTCCATCCCAACTCATGGGGACTTGGCATCGGCATGGGAACCGAACTCGCGTAGTTCTGCGCCAACCTCCCTCCTGTCTTCGCGACCTCCTCCGCAAACCAAGCTCTCACTGCGAGCGCCTTCGTCTTGAGCGTGCTCCCTGCTCTTCATAAACCCGCAAATGATGATGGCGCTGCCATCCCCGCACCGCCATCGGAGCCTTCATTATTCTCGGAACGCTACGAACTCACGCAAACCTGGGAACCCAGATGAGTGACGCCAACGCACAATGGCGGAGAGCTCTTTCGCCAATATTACACCTCCTGCCACGGCTCGGAAGGTCATGGCGATGGCCCGCTTCGCCAACTCTCCTTACGCCCTCCCGCGAATGATCAACTTTGGCATCATAGGAACAGACCTGCCCGGTCATGAAACACTCAGCGATGACGAAGTGTCGACCCTCGCGCAGTATTTCAAAAGCCTCCGAAGTAAGAAGAGCCGACAAAACCACGAAACCGAAGCGTTTCCTCTAAGTATGATGTTCACCGCCGCCGCCCTGATCCCCAGCTTCCTCTTTAGCGCAATCGGCTTCATGGCATTCTCGTATGGGCGTAAACTGCAGCTTTGGAAGCCTCTTTCGCTCGGCCTTATTCTCATGATCTATCCCTATTTCTGCCCCGGCCCGGTTTGGCTCTGGGTGCTGGGAATCGTCTTCACGATTGTGTTGTGGTTTCACCACGACGAATAAAAAAAGCCCCCGATGCCACCGCATTCCAGCCGCCGCCTCCGGAAACGGAAGCGCGATGACATCCAAATCGGGAAGCGTCCCCAAAAAGGCCCCCCATGCCGCCCCGCGCCAGCCCCGCGTGCGACCCAGCACAAGCTCGCCCATCATTGTTCCGAGAGCGGCCTGTGTGTGAGAATCTATTCTTAAAACATCGTTAAAAAAAAGACGAAAAGCATTCCTTCTCTCGGGACAATTGACCTTAACCTTCGTACTTAGAAATTCTGCACTCGTAGTCACCTCATCACTTTAAGTCCACCGCGATTAAGATTCGATGAGAAGGCCGATCGCTGAGTGCCATTCGCTCCGAAAAAATCAACCCACGCAAGGATAACGGCATCATTCCCGAAGCCGAGGCTGCCCGGTTTCCGGGGAATTTCTCCCCCGCTCGGCCAAACCACTAAAAACCCGAGCTTCAGGGCAAAGAAAAACCACTGCAAAACAGTGGTTCAACTTCTTTATATGGTCGGGGAGACAGGATTCGAACCTGCGACATCTGCGTCCCAAACGCAGCGCTCTACCAAGCTGAGCTACTCCCCGTCACTTGTGAGGGCGGGAACCTGTGTCAGGAACGACTCATTGGCAAGCCGAAATCTCATCAGATTTCACTTCAGCCCCATTCTTCCCCTCAGCAGCAGCACCAAAAGTCCACTCCCTCGCGATATCCCGCTCCCTCAGCCAACTCCCGAACCTTCTCACGTCCCCCCGCAATCCCCACCGCTCCTAATAAAACAGCCCCCCGCCATCGTTTCCCAAATTCTTCCGTCCCCACAATCGGAGCCCCCTGACAAGTGCTCCCAATCCTCTTGGGATTAACCTCAAAAAATCCCAAAATCTTGATTCCCCTTGCGATCAATTCCCGCCCCAACACTTTTCCAATCGGACCCGCACCCGAAATCACCACTCCCCGCGCCGCCACCTCCGGCAAGCGCGACAAGGCCTCCGCCTTTAACTCGAGCATCTTCTTCTGACCGAATCGCGGATCACTCCGAGTCAAGCGGTCATTACGATCATGCCATCGGT
>JBLIDI010000029.1:0-21982 GCA_047634075.1 Akkermansiaceae bacterium | reverse complement strand
GTTTCATGGAGATCGCAAATTCCTTTTCGTGGGTGTCGCTGGTGATGATGGCCCTGGCGACATCCGGGCCTTTTTTGGGATCAAGTCCATCGATCAAAGCTTGGTAGTGCGGTTCAATGCGCATCATCGGCATGGGAAGACCGATGACACCGGTTGAGCACACGACGACTTCGCGTTGGCGCAATTTAAGAAGCCGGGCGGTCTCCTTGGCCATGTTCTTGGCGTCCTGCATTCCGATAGGCCCGGTGCAGGCGTTGGCGTTTCCGCTGTTGGTGATAATCGCTCTGGCGTCCTCGGCCCGGAGGTGGCTTTGGGAGACCCGAACGGGTGCGGCCTTCACCCGGTTTTGGGTAAACATTCCGGCGCTTTGGCAAGCGCGCTCCGAGTAGATGAGACAGAGGTCGAGGCGGTCAGAGTCAGGGTTTTTGATCCCACAAGAAACAGCGTTCCCCAGAAAGCCCTTTGCGGCGCACACGCCGCCTTTGATTCTGGTGTAAGGAAGATCCATCGGAAGGGTGAGGTTGAGAGGAGTTAGAGGTTTTGCAACCCGTCAGTTGGGTTATTTCCCACCATGAGGTTAAAACTCTGAACCGCTTGACCAGCAGCTCCCTTGCCAAGGTTGTCCTCGGTGCTCTGCAGAATGAGGCGGTTGGTGCGTGAATCGTGGTGCCAGCCGATGTCGACGAAGTTGGTGCCGGTGACGTGCTTGGTGTCCGGGGAAACGCCTGCGCCTCGCAGACGGACGAAGGGAGCCTTGGCGTAAGCGTGCTCCAAGGCCTCTCCGATTTTGGCGAAATCACCGGTGAGTTTGGCAAAGGTGGTGGTGCAGATTCCGGCGGTGACTGGAATGAGGTGTGGCACGAATGAGATGGTGACTTTCTCTCCTGCGGCTTTGCCTAGTTCCTGCTCAATCTCAGAGAGGTGGCGGTGGCGGGGCAGTCCATAGGAGCGGACACTTTCGTTGACCTCGGCGAAGATGAGGGACAGGTCTGCTTTACGCCCCGCGCCACTCGCACCGCTCATGGCGGAGACCGTGATCGAGTGGTGATCGATGAGCCCTTCGGCTAGCAGCGGGATCAAGGGGAGCATGATGGAGGTGGGATAGCACCCGGGGGAAGCGACGAGGCGGGCGGCTTTGATTTCAGATTCGTAAATCTCGGGAAGGCCAAAGACGGCCTCGCAGAGGAGCTCGGGAGCGGGGTGGGGTTGGTCGTAGAAGTCGGCATAAACGGCGGCGTCATCGAGTCGAAAATCAGCGCTTAGGTCGATGACCTTGATGCCGAGGTTGAGAAGTTCCTTGGCGAAGGGTGCGGCCGCTCCGTGGGGGAGGGCGAGGAAAGCGACCTGGGCACCGGTCTCCGCGACGGTTTCCATGTCGGGCTCGATAAAGCGGATTTCGGTCCCGGGATGTCCTTCGAAGCGAGGGAAGACCTCGGTTACTTTTTTCCCGGCATGGGCACGCGAGGTGATGGCGACGACCTCGGCATTTGGGTGGCAGAAAATGAGGCGGAGAAGCTCCAGGCCGGTGTATCCACTGGCTCCGATGATCGCGACTTTAGTGATTCCAGACATCAGGTTAGGTTGTGCGCCGAGGGCAGGCAATGGGCAAGCGCGAAAAGCGAGGCATCTCAAGAGATATTACTAACCTTGAAATCTCTTGAATTTGAGTGCACATCTATTGAGTTGCCAAAATGATATTCGTCCGTTTATTCCTCCTGACCCTACTGACTGTTTCCGGCCTGACTGGCTCGGAACTCGGTGACGTGGTAGCGAAGCTTAAGGAACCGAAGATTGAGACTGCTAAAGAGGTCCTCAATGAGCTGGATCGGATGATTGTCGGGGGCGATGCCCGGACCGTGACTCTGGCGAAGAAGGTTCACCGAAGTATCAAGCGGATTTTCACCAAGGAGCATAAGATGCTTGAGGGAAAAAAAGAAGCGGACGAGGGGGAGGCGAATGCGAAGCAATTCGAGAAGAATGGGCGTCAATGGCTCAAGCCGAACATCCATGGTCGGATTAATAAATTGGCGGCTTCGGAGGCGTTTCATGATGCCAAGGTCCTGAGGAAAAAGTCCTTTTGGGCTCAGGAAGAACTCTCCAAGGAGTGGCTGGAGGAGGTGATGGACTTTGAGAAGATGCTCGGTGATTTACGTTTCTCAAAAGAGGAGAAAGCACTTTTAAGTCTCGCTGAGCTCTTGGCGGCAATCGTGGAAAGAACCCCGTGGGTGAATCGGCCACCGCTGACCTACGACCGGGCCCGGATCCAATTTTTGAGAGAGCATGTCGTCGGGAAGGAGCAGTGGCTGACCTTGGCATCCCATGCCTCAGACGCGGGTAATCTTGAGTTGGCCTATGATTTTTATCGCCTCGCTGGGAGTCACTTGGGGCGGTTTCGAATGGGGGCCAAGATGGCGGGGCGCCTCGCGGAAGAGGGATACCCGGGATCGGCAATTAATCTTTGGAAAAGGCTGGGAGAGGAGGACCGCGCCGCGGAGCTTGCGAAGGCGAACCCGGTTCTGACTGCGGCATCCTATCAGGTTCTGGGAGTTGCTGCTTTGGAGCGTCATACCGCACCGGCGTGTGTTCGGGTTCTCACTCCGGGAGGGCATCAAACGGGTTTCTTTTTCCGGCAGGGAGGATTTTTGGTGACGTGTAAACTTGGTCTTCTTGACAAGGACGGGAATCCTCACCCTCTCACGGTGGTTTTGGAAGACGGTCGGAAGTTCCCGGCAAAGGTCTTGGGCTTTTCGAGCGGGCACGATGTTGCCGCCCTGAAAATTGCTTACAAAGGACACGAGATTCTTCCCGTGGGAGATCGGGTCGACTTGAAGCCGGGACTGGACGTGATTCTTTTTGGTTTTACCGAGAGCGCGCAGAACATCCCGTCGGCCGCATCCGGGACGGTGATGGTTGCGATGGATGAATGGAATCGCCAGCCGACTTCCCGTCTCGCTCTCGATGGGAGTCAAGGTCAGCGGGGAGCGCCCATCGTTGATCAGCGGGGAAGGGTCCTAGGCATTTTTCTCGCCTCAAAGACCGGGACGGCCCGCTCTTTGGAGGCGGGCGCGATTCAGCATTTTATTAAGGAGCTGTGACCTGATTCACTGGTCTCCCCGGTGAGCCGTCTGGCATGCCTCTATCGGAGCGGTTTTGACTGTTTGAGCCAAGCTAGGTTGAAGCGATAGTGCAGTCGGCTGCTGATAAGATGAATCACTCCGTCGGGAGTCTGCGTTGCCGCCAAGTAGCCGGCATGTTCCGCCCGGGTTGGGGTGGCCGTGAAATCCTGTGTCCACGCGCCACCGTTGAACTTTCCTTCCCCGGGGGTCAGAAGCTTGCGGAGAGGCCATGTTTCGCCGTCGTCGAATGAGACTGCCGCGAATAGACCGTGGCCGGTGAATTCCTGGCCTTCCTGGTTCGTGAAGGTCATGCCCTTGGATTCAGGGGCGCTTCGATTGCCGGAAGTGAATGACACTAAAAGCAGAGCTTCTTCTTGGAGTCGCTTCAAGACCAAGCGCTGCCCGCCATCGATTGGTGGGAAGGGACTGGCATGATAGGTCCACGTCTTGCCGAGGTCGGAAGAGACGCTCATCGGCATACGGCCGTTGATGCTGTCGCCCCGACCGAATGCCAGGAGCCGACCATCACCCAGCTCCGCCACCTTGGCGTGGATGCCGGCAATCGTTCCTTGACCTAGGCCTCCCTCGACGAATTCAGGTTTCGGCTTGCCTGCCCCGGGATCGCGCCAAGTCCTGCCGCCGTCATCGCTGAGGTGCAACGCCGTCCCGCCGCTTCCGCCAGGAACGGCGTCGCAGTTCTGAATCAGCACGCCCTCATTTGTCATTAGGGTCCCGGAAATCACCTGGTGACGACCGGTCAACTTCGCGCCAATTACGCGCGGCGGCGTCCAGGTGACTCCGTTGTCCTGACTGCTGCGCATCAATAAGGCGAGCTTGGACCAGCCTTTGCCACCGTCGGGAGCCATGCCGTTGAAGTGGTGAATTGTGCCTTTTCCGTCATGAAGAAGGCTGGAACCGTGCATGTTCCGGTTGGGGGCCTTAAAGTATTCACTGGACGGGTCCCATCCATCACGATCTGCTCGCAGGCGGCTTGCCAGGACGGTGAGTTCCGTGCCCTGTTCCTTACCCGTGGAATACCAGATTGCGAGCAGGTCACCGTTAGGGCACCAGCTGATGGAGGGTTGATGGTTGTGGGCGTAGAAGGGTTCGCCTTTCTCCGAAGGCGGGAGAACGAAAGGGATCGGAGTTTTGAAAAACGGCTTCGTCCGGTCCGGCCCGCGCGACCAGTCATGGGTGTCCTGTGACACCTTCCGGGCCCAGGCCGGGATTTTCTCCGGGGGAATTGGTTCGGTTGCGATGATCCGGCCGTCCTTTGCGATGACCTTGAAATGGCGATAGCTCATGGTGTCACCGTGCGCGGACATCCCGACTCCCAGGGCGACTCCGACTGCGGCGGCGGACTTCTTGATCAATTCTCGTCTGGTTTTTCCTGTCATGGTCGTTTTCTGCTATGATGCCACTTGCTTGAGTCGGCGTGTCTTCGGAGGAACTCCCGAACAAGGGATCTCGGTATCTCTCATACGCCACTTTCACCGCTTCTTTTCACGTACGATTGGCAGCTTCTCGGTCTCAAGTTTGGCGTTTCACGACCGGTTCACGATGGCGTCTCAGTCCGTCAATGAGATCCCAATTCTAAAGAAGTTGGTATCCAGGTTGGATTCCGCGACTTGGATTCTGAAGCGATAATTGCCGGGCGAGACTTCGACGAGGGGGCCCACGTTGGCGGGTCCGAGGAATGCCGCCAAGGTGCTGGAGGATTGGAGCGTGAAGTCGAAGCGGTCTTGGAATCCGGCCGGGAAGATGAAGTGCATGTCGTAGGCCGTGGCGGCAGGAATCCATTCGAAGGAAATCTGAGTCGGCATGAGAATCAGGATAGGCGAGGCGAGAGATCCCGAGCGTGGGTCGGCACCGCTGAGGTGGTATTGGAGGTAGGAATGTCCCGTGACCGGGTGGGAGTCAAAGGGACCTACGACGCCTAAATCTCCGAAGAAGACATTTTCCCAACCGTCATCGAGGAGATTTCCATTCGTATCGGTGTCGCTCGCGAGGGGCGTCACGACGCTCTCGATGCGGATGAATTCCATTCCAGTGAAACCGGCGGAGACGGTCACGTCGGTGTATCCGGTGACTTCGAAAACGGAATTTTGGGGGAGGCCGAGACCCTGTTCAAGGAGCTGGCGATCACCGAAGTGGTCGACGAGCCAGATTTTGTCAGGGGTCCCTTGAAGAAGGTAGTCGTATTGATGAAGGGGCGTTGTCGAAGGTCCAATGACCAGAAACCAGGTATCGGTTGGGCGCTTCGTTCCGGCGACCTGTCCGAGAAGGGTGTCGAAGGTTGCTTTGACCGAAGTGAGGTTGGCCGGGGAGAGCGAGCTGTAGGGATCTGGGCGGGCTGGATCGCCTGGTGCCGGGTCCACGATGCCGCCTGTCTGAATGAGAGAACGGAAGGCCTCGAGCGGAAGAGCCATGAGAGGTTGGGTGCCGCTGTTGGCGGCATGCAGGGAGGCGATGCTGTTCGCGATGGCCCGCACGGTGGGATTGGCTGCGGCCCCTTCGAGGAGAGCGAGCATGGCTGGGAAATCACAACCAGAATCGATGAGGGCTTGGAACATTTCTTTCGAAAATCCAACTCGCGAGGTCTCACCCCGTCGGTTCGGGAAGAGGGTGAAGTCCTTGATGGTTGAGGGGACACTGAGTTCTGCTTGCAGGCCGGGGTCGAGAGTTTGGAGTGAGCTGAAGAGGGCCTGCTCCGCGAGAGCCGCCACTGCGTTGTCGACCGGATTGAGTTCGGTGAGGGCACTCACGGTGACGTGCGTTCCATGCGCCGCTTGCGCTGCCGTGATCCATGCGGCGGCGTCGGCATCGCGATCAATGCCAGCGGGAGTGGTCACGACCGCCGCGATGGGATTGATCGGACGCTGCATCACCTTGAGGATTTCACGTCCAGTGCGGGCGGGATTGAGGACATCGAGTACTCCGAAAGAGGTCGGTGAGGCGAGGGTGATCCAAGCACGCTCAGAGAGGGGGCTCCCGATGGCCATGAAGGCCCCGTCCTGCCCTGCGAGCACGGGCGGTGTGGTCAGCCCGAAGACGTTTTCTTCGGCGACGAGATTGCCGTGCATGTCATAGGCGCGGAGGGTTTCGCCGGGAAAGTCGTCCTCGGTCGTGCCAGCCAGGAATTCGTTGGCAGGTGAGGCTCCTTGACCGGTGGCGTTGAAAGCCTGGGCAATGAGCTCGAAGCCCTCTCCGAGGAAAGGGGGAGTTCGTGGATCTCCTGGAGGCGTGTTGCTATTAGGGTCATCGGCAAGGGTTCCGGCGAGGATCTCCTCGAGATCGGACTGGAAGTCACCATCGTGGTCCGCGCCGCTCCCGGGATCGAGGCCGAGGCTGCGCTCGACGTAGTCGGGCACGCCATCTTGATCGGTATCCAGTGAATTTGGATTCACGGATGAGAAGGTGAAGCTTCGGCTGATGATGGGGCCGGCGACTCCGGTGTTGAGGTTTTTGGCGTAAAAGAGCCAGGTGGAAGGGTAGCCCACGGTGATGTTCTCGAAGTTCTGCCAGGGGCTGCCGGGAAGGTTTTCACGGTAGAAGAGTTCATTGGCTCCGGTGTCATAGAGGGCGGCGACGGTGAGGGAGGAATGGTAGTTTCCGGATGGAGGTGAGATGCTGACGGAGGGGCTCTGAATGGCGAGGTCGGTATCAAGGGCAGAAATGGAAACGGCTGCTTCGTGTTGGCTGGTGATCAGGTAGGTGGCACCAGCAGGAGCGGAAGGAGCCACGAGCGAGCTGGGCGTGAGACCTTGGGCCGGGGCGAGGAGATTCGAGAGTTCGATTTGGGCCGGAATCGGAGCTGAGGTGGTTTTACGGGTCCAATCGGCGCGCGTTTCCAGCTTGATGATTTCGGCAGTGGGATCGATGAGGGGAGTTCCGTTGAACCAGAACAGGGTGGCAAAATTTTGCTGGGGAGGCAGCCATGCGCTCAGTGATCCGGAGTTGGCTTGGGTCCAGCCGGTGCCGGAGTTGGAAAAGCCGCGCCAGGAGGTCGTTTCACGAGAGAGCGCCGGGCCTTCGAGGAGCAGAAAGCCATGACCGGGAACCGGAATGATGCCATTCAATTTTTGGGCACCCTGTGGGGTGAAGTTGGCCTGGGTGATGAAGTTTTGACCGCCGCTGATATGAGCGTAGATCGCGGTGTTGCCATCCTGTGAGGTGATGAGAACTCCGTGCGGGGCGTTGGCAACCCCTTGGGCAACGGCGGTGATATTTCCGATCGGGAAAGGGAGAAGATTGGAGGTGAGGTGTCCTGCCAGAAATCCGTTATAAGGAAGAGTGACGACGTTGACTGAAGTGGCACCGGGCTGGTAACGAATCGCGCAGAGGCGGGAATCGTTGCCGCGACAAAGTGAGGCGATCTTTTCACCCGTGGTGCCTCCGCCGGCGATTAAGGAATACGAAATATTTCCAGGGACTGCGCGGACTTCGTAGAGATTGTGCTGACCGCTTGCGAGAATGGATGCGACTCCCAGTTGTCCACTTGGGCTGGTGGGATCTAAGGTGGGTTGGAGGTCGTTGACGGGAAAGGAGTTGACCACAAATCCTTCCGCAACAGGGCTTCCGGAGAAGAGATCGGTGTATTTTTGAAGGACTTCAGTGGAGTCTCCATACTTGCTGAAGGTGTGCACGGCGGGTGGATCCGCGGCTAATTGTCTGAGTGGGATCGCCGTGATGGGTCCTGGAGTGTCCGGCTGCAGCGCGGTGAGGTCGTAGGTGTCGGTGTTGAGCAGGCGAATGGCGTTGGCGGTTGTCGATGAGATGATGACGTGCTCGTGTCCTCCTGAATTTAATCCGGTATTTAGGCCGGTGACTCCGGGAAGGTTGGTTTGGAGAGGGCCGGAATCAATCCCGGCGAAAGCCCCTGAAAATCGCATGACCCGGGCTTGGCCGGTCTCGGTCTGGACGAGAACGATGGCTTGGCCTCCGTCGAGTGGTGCGGCCCATTCCGTGGGCATTTGGATGGAGGGCGCCGCATTGAGGCTTGCCGATGCGATGAAAGGAAGGGCGGTGAGGAAACGCGTGAATGCAGTCATGGCTTAGTGGGAAATGATGTTCGTAGGGATGACACGGGCGATCTCGCCCCGGACCGTGAAATGGACGATGAGATATTGATAGCTCGCTCCACGGGTGACAGGAAGACTGTCGCGAACCCACATCGTTTTTCCGTCGTAATCCTTCGTGAGCGAGAAGGAGGCCGGGAGCTTAAGATAGTCGTTGTCTACAGCCGCTGACTCGGCCGTGCTTAATGAGAAGGTCGAGGATATTCGCGAGAAGGTGCCTCCGGATGGGACGAAGAAATCGGCCGCCGAAGTATCGTTGTATCTCTTGAAGGTGAAAAAGGGGTCGATGATTCGCCTGTCTCCCGTGGCCGGATCATCGTAGTAGGTGATACGATCGATCAGAGGAGTGATCTGAACGAGGTTGGGTCGGGCCTTGGGGAATCTCTCGGAGGCCACCTGATGACGATAAACGACAAAGCGTCGGATCGACGTTGTCTCTGCAGTCGGGACGCCGTCGGACTGTTTTCGGTAACGGAAAAGCCAGGACAGCGGGGAAATACCCCTGGCCGCTAGCGTGGTGCCGGGATTGTCGTCCTGCTCACCTTTTGGCGCGGGGAGCGCTCCCACAAGAATGGCGCCGGAACAACGTTCATTGCGCATGATTTCCGGATTGAGTGCGGTGGCGTAGAAGGGGCCTTCGGCAATGGTGAAGGAGGAAACTTCCTGAGTGATGCTGGCAGTTCCGGGGAGTGGTCTGGCTGGCCAGGGGACGACGGCTTGTCCAGGTGCTGAGGGTTCAGCGTAGGCGCTGCAGACCATGTTGGAGAAGTCTCCCTCGGGACGGGAGAAGTTTCCTATGCTATCGGGAATCATGGCACCGACGGGGCGGATGGCGTAATAATACTTCTTCCCGTAGGGGACCTGTAATTTGACTGAAAATTCGGCTCCATTGCCAAACCCACTCTCGATGGTGTGGGTCTGATAGATGCAGAAGGTGATGTCATCTTCTTCAGGGGTGGTGAGGACAGAGTTCGTATTGGTATCCAATTTTCCGGTGAGTTCGGCTGAAGCGAGGACTGGGTCGCCACCGGTTTCGGAGGCAACCCAGACTTCGAAGCGCTCGATTCCAACCGGATCGCAGAACCACGAAAGTTTTACGACTCCCTGGCCTCCAAGCGGAGCAAGGGGTTCGGGATCGGTGAAGAGTGGGACTCCGAAGTCGTCGTTGACGATGGTGGCGCAGCCGATCCGAACGAGAGGAGAGGCGTTGCCATGTTCGTCAAAGAGTTGGGCGAAGTAACAGACTTCCACCCCATTGGCGATGACCGGGCCCCCTTCGGTCCAGGGGACTGAGGCGGGAAGAGCATCGCCGGCCGTCTTGAAGACGAGTTGCAGGGAGGCGGTGTGACCAACGCGGCGATAGACCCGAACTTCTTTGGTGCTCGGGGTGAGGTTGACGATGCCATCGATTCCGGTGATGACGCCACCGGCCCCAACAGGATAGTGTCCCGGAACGAATCCTGGAGGTCCGGAGACGGGGCGGCAGATGGTGCTGACCGAGCCATCGAATTGATGCACTTGAAGCTCGTTGATCGCGGTGGCATCTTTTTTGTAGGAGCCGCTGGCCCAGCCACTCACGGTACGGTCATCGAGACGGATGCGGACACGGATCGTCAATCTGTCAGACTCTGCTATGGGGAGGACTACTTCGCCGAATGGGCTCATCCCCTTGAAATAATAAGTACGGGAGAAGTGGGCCTCGAAGGCGACTTCTTGACCCTTAAATTCACCGATTTGAACTTCGAAAGAGCGAATCTTTTTGAAGATCACTTCACGATTCTTGAGGTCAATGCGGTTCACCCGAACGACTGCGCCACGGAAGGCTTCATCGACTCCGTAGCCATCGCGTTCAGTCAGAAAGTTTTGCCCATCTTCGATTCCGGGTTGGCAGAAGCAATGGTTGATCAGGCCGCTTGGTTTGTCGGGGCCGACACGGTCGCGGAGGACGCCGTAAAGGGCACCGGCGTGACCGGAAAGGTTGGGTGGATTACAAGAGGCGGCATCGACCGCGCGCACGGTATACCAAAATGTTTTGCCCATGTTGAAGTCGCTTTGGCTCGTGGCGACAGCGGCGCCAGTATCGGGCCCGTTGGTGGCGGCATTCAGGTAGTCGCTGTCGATATCGGCGGCGTTGTCGTCGTCGAAGAAAACAGTCGTGGCTCCGTTCACGTGGGCGACTTCGCCAATGAAGTTGAAGTTAGGATCACCTCCGTGGCGTTGCCAGTCGGTGGCGGAGTGCCAGCGGTAAACCCGGTATTTTGTGGCACTATTCTTGGCAGGGAGTTCAGGGACTTGTTGAATGACGACGCGGAGGTGTTGCTTGCCGGTGCGAGCGACTGTGTCCGCCGAGTTGAAGTCGAAGATGTTGTCGACCGAGAGAATGGAGGGCTGCGAAGGAGGGAGGCGGTCGCACATTGTCACTTCAGTCGGAGGGGAGAGCGGTCCGGGGTGGCCCGCGATGTCGCGGGCAGCGACGAAGTAGTTGAAGGTTTCGCCATCGAGGAAGGGATCGGAAGGCGGATTTTTGTCATCGGCGTAGAAGAAGATTTCGCGATTGATGGCGAGATTGGCGGCTTCGGCATCGGTGAAGAGATCGCTGGCGGCGATGGGGAGGCTATTCACGCGGATCGCTCCGGGTTCCGCGAGGGCGAGGGCCTCGGTGGTCAGGGTCAAGGGATTGGTGGAGCCTTTTGGGACGCGATAGAGATTGAATCCGTAAGCCTTGGGTAGGGCCAGGCGGAGCGTATTTGACATTCCCCAGCGGAGGCGAACGTTGAGGTGATCTTTGGCGGAGGCTACGAGTTGAAGGGCGGGATCGACAGGGTGGGGGTTGGGGAAAGGGCGGCCGGAGGGCGGCAGAGAGTAGGGCGCCGAGGCATTCAAAGAGACCCTGCCAATGGCGCGGATGTCCGTATTACCAATGCCAATTTCGCGAACTTCGTAGGTCTTGGTAGAAGCGCTGGGGACCTCGATTGCAAAGCCATGGCCCATCGACATCATGACGCCGGGATGAGCCCGCCCGAGGGAGATGAGCGACTGGAGAATCGCGGGGTCGGTGCTCGCTGTCGACATGACCTGGGCCAGCTTTTGGGCGACATCGATGTTAATTGCGGTGGGAAAAACAGTGCCAGCAGCAAGGGGTTGGGCTTGGGCTTCGGCATGAAGAGCGACGATACGCTCCGGAAGAGTGCCGGCGTCGTGGTCGAATTGCGCTCCCAGCATGAGCAGGGCCTGGATGGCCGAAGGGCTGGTTTGAACGGATTGGATGCCGAGTCGTAGGTAGGGTGAGAGCGACGAGGCCGCGCCGTCCTTGCCATAGACCGCGAATTTTTTGCCGTAAGTTGTCGTAACATCGCCCGGTTGCCAAAGGAGGTAGTTATGTGATTTTCCGGCGATCGAGGGATAGGAGTTCCCGACGGTAAAGACGAGTGGGTCGGCGTTTTGAGCGAGCAGGCTGCTGCTGAGAACAGCGTAGCTGAGGGCGAGAGATTTGAAGAGTTTCATGCCAGTGGTGTGATGAAGAATGTCGTAACAAGGGGGCTCAATCGATGGCCCAACTTCCGTTGTTGTATTTGATTTTGACAGATTTATTGAACTTGATGCAGAAGGGGCACCTCCCGACCTTGGCTGAGAACTTGCCGCTTCCAGCACCTCGGACATCGCCGCCCTGGGAGGCTATGATCATCTTAACATCACCGCGGATGCTCACGAGGCAGAGGGCTTCGCCGGAAACCGCGAGGAACATTTTCCCTCCAAAGGTGGGGCCTTCGAGGAAGTAGAAGGCTCCTGCTCCGACTCCGGCATCGATTCGGAAGAGGCAGCTTGCCGGAACCCCGAGGACGAGTTCCGAAATGGGGAGCCAGACCTCGCCATAGACGTAGGCCCCCGTAAAAGTGGTGCCGGCGGAGACGACGTCGCCAATATCAGGATCGACAAAGAGAAGAGGTTCTAGGGTGCAAGTTCGGCCAAAGAAAAGGGCGGCGGCCACTTCATAACTGGAGAAAATGGCACGGGCTTTGGCTCCGATATAAGTCTCGTCGATACCGACCGCGATGGTGGCTCCGAATTCGATCACTTTGAACGATTGGAAATTAAGCTCGCCATCGGTCATCTCAAATTTGCCGCCGACCCCATTCGGAACCGGGAAGTCGAAAGCGTCGCCGACACGGTCTTTGAGGGTCATTTTGACCTCCAAATTAATGCGGATGTCCGAGATCCATTGGATAGCGACATCCTGGGCACCGATACGGATTTCGACCGCTTTTTCGCCGGGCTCAAGGCAGCCGCTTGCCACGAAGTTGTCTTCGGACGAGTAAGAAAGAATCTCGAGGTAGACGTGCAGCGACATTTCCTCGGGGAGTTCGAACTGCATCTTGGCGTCGAGACGAAGTTTCCGGAGTGAATCGCCATTGATTTCGGCATAGCCCGTGATCTCCCCCGAGCCCATGTATTTGCTGACCTGACCGATGAGCGGATTGATTTGCTCTTCGAGTTCGCCGACGGTTTGGGCCACGACTTCCTTAAGGACGCCGGAGAGTTGGTCGAGGACGGATTGGACGGAGGAAGTGATGCGGTCTTGGACGTCGTAAAGAGTTTGCCGGAGCATGAACTGCATTTCCTGAACGATATTGGAACCGAGGATGCCGGCTTTCAATTCATCCTTCAGAAGTTGGATGAATTCGTCGACGGTGAGACTGCCGACCAAGTCATTGATGTCGTTCGAGGTCGCAACCGCGAGATCGATTCCGAGTGCGGCTTCGAGTTGGAGGAAGCGGGCCCAAGCCTTTTGTCCGACGGGATTGATGATGTCGGCGAGTAAGCCTCCGGACTCGGCATCTTGGATGATCTCTTCGATCTTCTGGGCGACTCCGGCGACGGCAGCGACTTGGGTGCGGACTTCTACGACGATGGCACGGACTTGGAGGAGGACGACCCGGATTTGATCGAGCGTCGGCTCTAGGTTGGTGAGGAGTTCGTTGAGTTCATCGTTGAGCGCGGATGCGGGTTCGGCGAGGAGCGGGGCGATAACGGCTTGGAGCTCCGGTCCGAGGTATTGATTGAGGAGGGCATTGACGACGTTCTGGATGATATTTCGTTGGTCTCCGTCCTTGAAGAGAAGGCCGGGGACAAATCCGGGAGAATTTTTGATCTGGTTGTCCGTGGGGAGAGTGGCGAGGAATTGCACCTCACCTCCAGTGATTTGCACTCCCTGCGCGACCGCATCGATACCTTTGACGATATCCTGAAGGGCGTCGTCGAGTTGCTTGATGAATGAATGGGCGTCCGAGGTCGCCATGCCGGCTTTTCGGAGTTCGACGAGGATGGGATCAAGCACGCCACTTTGGTAAAGAATTGAGACGGGGTCAGTGAGGGTCTGTTCGACTTGGTCCCGGAAAACGTTGTAGTCGTTGGTGGCTGCGGCGGCGTTGAGGATGATGCCGTGGAGATCGGTGAGGGGTCCCTCGGCGGCATCGACGAGGGGGTCGATGATCGCTTCGAGCGAGTCCTCGAGCATCTTATCCATTTCCTCAATCGCTTTATCGACGGCCTGTTTCGCAAAGGCATTGAACTCACTGGCGATGATGTCGGCAGCGCTGTCGATTTGACCGTTGAGGTAGTTGGAGAGCTTCAGCTGCGGAAGTCCGTCGTATTCTGCGCCGAAGGAAATGTTGGCGAACTTGGCGTCCATCCATTCGATCTGGTGCTCAACTTGGGTTACGAAGAGATCCTGCTTCTGCGATTTCATGGACGAGAAGCGCTTCACGAGAATGTCCCATTTGAGCGGGTAGCGGAGATTGATGACGTTGAAGAGCTTTTGCTCGGCGGTAATGAGGTAAGTTTCCGAGGTGGTCTCGTTCGGCTCCCGGTATTCGTTGAAGGTAATGCCGGCGCCGGGGAATCCGCGATGAGTGGGATCGAAGCCGATGTTGTTGAAGAAGGTATCGGTGCCCTCGGTCCAGCCGGGGGTGAGATAGAAGTTGGCGATGGCCCCGGGGGTTGCACTGGTGATGGCCTGGACTTGGAGGTCGACGAAGTAGGGGATGTCGATGGTCGCGGCGAAGGTGACGAAGCCGACCGGAGGAGCGCCTGCGGAGAGTGGGTTGTTAAAGCGGAGCTTGGAGATTGTCGTGAGGGTGTAGGCCTTGTTCGGGCCCTCGAGCGGGATGTTGACCGGGATTCCGAGTTGGGAGTTATACCCTTCGATTTGCGTTTCTTCCGTTGAGAGATTGCCATCGGGGCAGAAGGCCAGGGCTCCGAAGAGATCCTGTTCGATGTAGGCCACCTGGGTTTTAGCGCCCGCGACGAGTTTGGCGGTGAAGACCTTGGGGCAGGCTCCGGGGGTCACTTCTGTTTTCGCAAATTTAAGGGTCTTGAGGTCAAAGGTGGAGTTCCAGTAGGTGAGGGCTTTGTCGTCAGCGTCCGTGAGGTCGGGCGTCATTTCCCCCGGTTCACCGAGACAGTCGAAGCGAAGGCCGGTGAAGATTTGCGACCAGTTGGAGTAGGGCCCCACCGTTTTGATCTCGCCATCGACCCAACTGGTGGTTCCGGGAACACTGTTGTCGCTATCGAGGAACGAGAGTTGGAACTGTTCGATTTTGGAAGGGAATCCGTGAAGGTTCAAATCAGGATCAAAGGTGCCATCGGTGGCGATTTGGCGGCCTGAGACTCCGGCGAGCCGGATATAATATTTGGAGGCATTCGGAAGAAGGTCGTATCCGTAGTCCGAGGGAGCACCGCCCAGTCGGGAGGCTCCGGGGAAGCCGGCGGTTTCAACATCAAAGTTGAGGCCGGGGAGGTCACCGTCGCCCGAGGTGTATCCAGCTTCGCTGCTGAAATGGAGATCAGGGTTGGAGGGATCACGATTGAAGCCAGCCAGAAGGAGGGTGGAGGGCGCGAGGTCACCGTCTCCCGGATTTAGCGATCCGCTGGGAAGGAGGACATTATCTTTCGCATAGAGTTGATAGCCGGGCATGAAGAAGGAGGCTTTGTCGAAGGGATCCGTCCGGTGGGCATACTGTCCGGGTTCACGCAGTCCCCAGATGAGCGCGGAAGAACTTGCCAAGACTCCGGCACCGTGGAGTCCGCCACCGGGCACCAAGAATAACGCCTGACCATTGGGCTTTTGGGTGAGGGTGACCGGTGGGATGCCTGCCACACAATCGTCTTTCGGGCAGGTCTGATAGTAACTCAGGCTAACCGTGTTGACATCGTTAAGGGTTTGGTTCGGCTTGACGACACCTTCTTCGAGACTGAGAAGACCGTTATTCTGATAATCGATGGTCGTGTTGGTTGGAAAGTGAGGTTGGAAGGGATTCACCTTCACTTCCATCTCTGCAGTCAGGCGGCTCGTTCCGTCTGTTCCTGCGGTGATAATGAGAGTTCCGCCGGCTGGGGCGATATCCTGAAGGTAGCGATCGTTGGCGCGACGGTCGGCTAAGGTGCTCAGGATGGTGCCATTATCCCGCAGGATTCTGAGTTCTTGATAGGCTTGGTCGTGAATGTAATCGACGTCACCTGAGGAAAAGGTCAGCAGGGCGGGCGCGACCGTGAGAGTGCTGACTTCGAAACTGAGGGGATGGGATTCGTCGGTGATTCGGGCATTTGTGCCGAGTGGGAAAACGATGGGGTTTATCGGGCAGAGGTCCTCGTCCAAGGAGAGTCCGCCGGTGTAGTCGAGGTGGTTCTCTCCGAGGTAGGGATTGTTGAGGCTGTCGTTCAGCAGGGTGAGGCCTTGGGGGAAGTTGACGCGGGTTGCGCTGGCGCTTGCTCCGCTGGTTGAGAGGATGATGGCGGCAAACTGGAGCGCAATGCCATCGTGGTCGCAAGTGAGGGTCGCACTGGGATTTCCGGCAAGGTAGACTGATTGAGTGCCACCTTGCAGAACGGCATCGCCATTGTTGAGAAGCTGAACTGGGAGGGCGGTGTTGTCGCCAAATCGGTAAGACGGACGATTCGGGAGGGTGCCCTGATTGACCGGAATAGTGATGTCCGTGTTGATGAAGGTGATCCCGCTTCCGGCCAGGATAGCCGGGATATTTCCTAATTGTTCGAAGGTGGTGGCCAGCGGACCGAAGAGAAGGTTCCCGTTAAAGTGAAGAAGCTTTTGGGCCGGAAGGTCGCATGTGGTGTCACTGTATATGGTGCCGAGGCCATCTTCGAGGTGGCTGACATGACAGCGGAGAATGTAGGTCTCGGCCGCTGAAGAGAGCTGAACGAGTGGCTTGAGGGCCGCGTTGACGGTCGTGGTTGAGCGAAAGGCTGGACTGGGTGGGACGGCAAAGTTGTGGCTGAATTTGCCGCTCCCAAAGAGAGTGATGCCGTCATTCTCGAGTGGGATACTGTTCCCGCTGCTGACCTCAATCAAATCGAAATCGACGGTGACAGCGATGTTGTTGATGAATGGTGCGGCGTCAAAGCCGTCCCATCGATTGATGAAAATGTCGGTGGTGGCGGTGAATTCGTCGGTAGAGGGATCGCTTGAAAGGGCGTGAGTGCGGGTCCAAGCGAGGTTTGAGATACCGGCGCGGGTGTTGTATTCGGCATCCCCGGTGACGGTGTTGGTGAAATGCAGGAATTGGGTGAGGGGCGTGGAGAGGCGTTCCGTGATGGTGAATGGGCCAATCTGGGTTGTCACGTTTTCCCAGACATCCGGGCTGCTGGAGGTGCGCCGCTGCAAGTATCCCTCAACCTGATGGGGAGTTTTGCTGTCGAGGGTTGCCACGGGGTCGGGGACCGTTTCGAAAGTCAGATCGCTGCTGCCGGGGGAGAGGATGAAGACCAATTGGGGACCCGTGTAGGCCCACTTGTTCGGCTGGGTCGGGTGGGTGGCATCGCCGTTGACGAGATCGAGAAGAGTGCCGGTGTCGGTCTTGAGTCGGTAGGCCACGCGATACCATCCACTGTGGCCGGGATCACTCGCTGCTGTTTCAAAGTGCGCCGAAAAGGTGGTCTTTGCGGTATGCCTGTTCGTGGCGGGATCACCGTCGAATTCGTCGGAATCGAGAATGTATTGATGATCCAAGTCGGCCTGAGTGAGCTCCCTGGTAAGTGCCGCCGGGGCCAGGGTGGATCCGGCAATAAGGCCGAGAAGGAAAATTTTTGGAATCTTCATAACAACAGGAAATGTCAAACTTCCTGCGTGCCTTGTTATCATAATATCAAGATAAAAAAAGATTTTTTATGGTGCGCTTAATCCAAAGGAAGTAGTTAAATTAAATTGATATTAAAGTGTTATGAATTCACATTTGGGGTGAGCCGCTCGAAGGCGTGGAGAAGGCGGTGGCAATGTGGGAAAGGGGGTGAGAGCCTTTTTCTATTGGCGCGGACAGGGTGCCGCGGTGAATCGGGGAGAGGCGGCGGAAGAAGCATCTTTGATGGCAAGCGATTCGTAAGAAGGACGCAAAGGAAAGTCTGAGACTTATGAGGTCTCAGGGAGCAAAGGCCCTAATCGTGTTGAATGAAAAGTAGAGGTGTGAGGAGACGAGAGGCGAGTGAGGTCTGCTCAGACTTAAGTCCGAGGTCGGGAGTTTTCTCGCTACGCGAGGATTCCTTTGATGACCTTTGCGGGTTCGACTCCGGTGAGGCGCATGTCGAGGCCTTGAAACTTTTTGGAGAAACGATGGTGATCGATGCCGAGGAGGTGAAGAAGGGTGGCGTGAAAATCGCGGACGTGGACGATGTCTTTCACGGCATTGTAGCCGAGTTCGTCGGTCTCTCCGTAGCTGAGGCCAGGCTTGACGCCGCCTCCAGCCATCCACATCGAGAAGCCTTTGATGTGGTGGTCGCGACCGGCTCCGCCTTTCCCTTGGAACATGGGAGTGCGGCCGAATTCTCCGCCCCAGACGACAAGGGTGTCTTCGAGAAGGCCGCGTTGTTTGAGGTCGGTGAGGAGGGCCCAGGTCGGTTTGTCGGTGTGACCTGCGCAGATGTTCATGTATTTATCGAGGCTGCCGTGGTGGTCCCAGCCGCGGTGGTAGAGTTGCACAAAGCGGGAGCCTTTTTCAATGAGGCGGCGGGCGAGAAGGCAGTTGGAGGCATACGAACCATCGCCGGGAGTGGCGCCATACATTTCTAGGGTTTTCTTGGATTCGCCGGAGAGGTCGGTGAGTTCGGGGACGGAGGCTTGCATGCGGAAGGCCATTTCATAGGCGCTGATGCGAGTGGCAATCTCCGGGTCGTCGACAATTTCGTTGCGCTGTGAATCAAGTTGTTGAATGGTTTTGATGAGGGCATTTTGATGTTTTCGATCAACGCCGTTTGGATTGGTGACGTAGTGGACGGGATCACCGGTGGAGTTGAATTCGACACCTTGAAAGCGGGAAGGAAGGAAGCCGGAACCCCATTGACGGGAGGCGATGGGTTGGGGGTTACGTCCACCGACCGAGGTCAGGACGACGAATCCCGGAAGGTTTTCGGATTCGGAGCCGAGGCCGTAGTTGATCCAGGACCCCATCGAAGGGCGACCACTGATGGCGGTGCCGGTGTTCATGAAAGTATGGGCCGGATCGTGGTTGATCTGCTCGGTGACCATGGAGCGAATCACAGTGATATCGTCGGCCATCTTCTGGTGCCAAGGCAGGTAGTCCGAGATGTATTGTCCGGATTTACCATACTTGGCGAATTTGCCGAGGTGGCCGAGCACCTTGAGCTGCTTGCCTTGGAGCTGCGCGATGGGTTGCCCCTTGGTGAAGGACTCGGGCATGGCCTGGCCATCGAGTTTATCGAGTTGCGGTTTGTAGTCGAAGGTCTCGAGGTGGGACGGTCCGCCGGCCATGCAGAGGAAGATGACACGCTTGGCCTTGGGCGTGTGATGGGGAAAGCCGGAGAGGCCGGGGTGTTTTTCGACCAAGCCCTTCCCCTGCATGAGTTGCGACATGAGGGCGGCGCTGCCGAAGGAGAGGCCGGTGGTGTTGAGGAAAGTCCGGCGGTTGATGAAGTTTGAAGCGTTCATGGACTTAGTTGCGGGTCGTGGTTTCGCTGAGGTTGAGGAGGGCTCGGGTGATGGTGGTCCAGGTGGCGAGGAGGACCGGATCGGAATTTCCGGGTTCGGTTTGTCCGATCTTGATGAGGGCGGCGGCTGACTTTGGATCTTGTTTAAAATCGATTTTGGCGTAGGCGAAAAGCTGCCCGAGAGTTTTCCGTTCAGCTTCCGAAGGGAGGCGATTGAGGGCAACTTTGAAGGCATAGTTGAGGCGGTTGTCGGGTTGAGCTTCTGTTAGGATCCGCTCGGCGAAGACGCGGGCGGCCTCGACGAAGGTCGGATCGTTAAGGAGATTCATGGCCGCGACGGGGGTGTTGGATTTTGGTCGCTCGGCGGTGCATTCTTCCCGGCTGGGAGCATCGAAGGCCTTGAGCATGGGATGCAGGAATTGGCGCTGCCAGTGGATGTAGAGACTGCGGCGGTAGATGCGGCTGTCGGTATTCCGTTCGTATTTCCGCATGGGGAAATTGAGGTGGCGGTAATAGCCGCTCGGTTGATAGGGTTTCACGGAGGTTCCTCCGAGGTCGTTGACGAGCAAGCCCGAGATGGCGAGGGCATTGTCACGAATCATTTCGGCGGGAAGGCGGAAGCGGGACTGGCGGGCAAAGAGTTCGTTGTAGGGATCGCGTTCCCGCAGATTGGAGGGCACAAGCGATGACTGGCGGTAGGTGCGCGAGGTGACGAGACTTCGGACGAGTTTTTTGACGTCCCAGCCGGAGGTGTGAAATTCGACGGCGAGACGGTCGAGGAGTTCTGGATTGGAGGGCGGTTGGCCCTGTCCTCCGAAGTCGCCAAGGGAGCGTGAGATTCCAGAACCAAAGAAGAGGTAAAAGAAGCGGTTTGTCATGACGCGGGCGGTGAGGCCACCGGTGCCGTTTTGTGGATCAACGAGCCAGTTCGCGAGGTCGAGTCTAGTTTGGCGGCCTTCTTTTTTGATTTGAGGCATGAAATGGGGGACGGAAGGCTCTACGATGGGGCCGGATTCATCAAGCCAGTTGCCGCGGGACAAGACCCGGGAGACTCGCGGCGTTTTGAGAGCCTGGGTCACCATGCAAAGGCGGGCGGAGGATTCCGTTTTTTTGCGCTGGGCCTCGATCCTTTTCCACTCGATGAGCTCGCTATCCGGGATGAGCTTCGCCAAGCCCTCGTTCGTCCTTTTCAGGCTGGCTTCGAGGTCTTTCTTTTTCTTGGGATTCTTCTCTTTACGAGCTTGAGCACCCCGGCTGGCTGATTCAGCGATGAGGCGGGCAATTTCGTTTTGTTGTCCACCAGAGAGTTCCTTGAGCGTCTCGTTGAGTGAGTCAAGTTCCGCCTTTTGCCCAGGAGTGAAGACCGGGATTTCAGGCGGGCGGCGGGTGGGGAGAGCATTGGTGCCTGTCGTGAAGTGCTGCTCGTCATCGATATCGGCGAAGAAGGCTCCGAGGGTGTGGAAATCCTTCGCGGTATAAGGATCGTATTTGTGGTCGTGGCACTGGGCGCAGCCCACGGTGGCTCCCATCCAGACGGCGGAGAGATTGCGGACGCGGTCGGCTTGATAAATAGCGCGGTATTCGGCCTGTTGAAGTCCGCCCTCGTGAGTGGTTTGCAAGAGTCGATTATATCCGGTGGCAACGATTTGCGGCTGCGTGGGTTTCTCGAGAAGATCACCGGCAAGTTGCTCGCGCGTAAATTGGTCGAATGGGAGATTCTCGTTGAAGGAACGGATGACGTAGTCCCGGTAAGGCGAAATGTTGTGATCCTGGTCGCCATGATATCCGACGGTGTCGGCGTAACGCACTAGGTCGAGCCAGTAGATGGCCATTCTTTCACCAAAGGCGGGCGCGGCGAGGAGGAGATCGACTTCAGCTTCGATGGCCCTTTGGGGATTGCTTTTGAAGCCTGTGACGAAGCGCTCCTTGGCTTGGGGTGTGGGCGGAAGTCCGTTGAGATCAAAGTGAAGACGGCGAAGGAGGGTGACGGGATCGGCGTCGGGGGATGGGGGGATGGCCTCCTTTTCCAGGCGGGCGAGAACGAAGCGGTCAACGAAGTTCACGGGCCAGTCCCGGGTTTTCACGGAGGGGGCAGGGTGATTGACAGGGGACTTGTAGGTCCAAGGGTCATCGTATTTTGCTCCTTCGCTGATCCACTCCTTGAGGAGGGCGAGTTCTCCGGCGGTCACCTTTTTATGGGTTTCCGGTGGAGGCATCACTTCATCCGGGTCTTGATTGAGAATGCGGGCGATGACCTCGGAGTCATCGGGCTTTCCTGGCTCGATCGGGATTTCAAATTCGCCGCCCTCGGTCGCTCCTGCGAAGTTATCGAGGCGCAAGTCGCTTTCGCGGGTCTCTTCGTCCGGTCCGTGGCAATGAAAGCATTTGTCAGAGAGAATGGGACGGATATCGCGGTTAAAATCGACCGCAGCAGAGGTTGCCAGCGGGAGGAAAGTTGCGAGCACAAAAGCTTTCATAAGAAGGGGGATGACAAATAATTTAAGAGAGAGGGATGAAAAAAGCGGCCCCGGAGACCAATCCGAAGCCGCTTCGCACAAAGCCGGCCATTCTCCCGAAGGAGAGAAATCCGGCAGCACCGAAGTGCACTTAAAATACGACGCAAGAAAAGGGGATCTGTCGAGGGATGGTCAAAAAAACTTCCGGAAAGGAGGGGAATGATCGCTGAAGTCCAAAAATTCGGATGCTGAGAGGTTTACCTTAAGAAGTGCGTCACTATTTAATGGTGTTCGCCAATTCGGCAAATTTACCCTCCTTATCGAGGAGTTCGTCGTAAGACCCTTCCTCAATGACTTTCCCTTTCTGCAGAACATAGATTCG
>JBLIDI010000028.1:0-22102 GCA_047634075.1 Akkermansiaceae bacterium | reverse complement strand
GATTGAGAAGAAGAACAAAGAGGCCATCCCGCTCGCGCAGGCCATTCACACTCTCTATCACGCCAAGAAAGATGATGCGGCATGGAAGACAGGATTCGAGGAACTGAGATCCTTCTCGGCCTCCGTCGAAATTGAGTCACTGGTCTTTGCCCGCCTGGCCCCCATTGCAAAGGAGCTGGGATACCCCGATGATTGGCGTGTTGCCCACATGGCTGCCGATGATCTCCTGCCTCGCTCCGAGCTAAGTGAGTTCGGGCCGCTGCACTGGACTCCGCCAGCAGCACCGGGATTCAGCCTTCCTGATCAGCACCATCAATCGCTCTCCCTCGCGAGCTATCGTGGTAAGCCCTTGATCCTTATTTTCTACCTCGGAGCGGGATGCCTGCACTGCACCGAGCAGCTGACGGCAATGGCGGATCGTCATGCTGATTTCGAGAAAGCCGGACTTCCGATTCTGGCCATCTCCACGGATGACGTCGCCAGTCTCAAGGATTCACAAGACAACTACACCAAGGGAGTCATTCCTTTCCCAATCGTTTCAGATGCTGCTAAGGAAGTCTTTAAGCAATACACCGCTCACGATGACTTCGAGAACCTTCCGCTTCACGGAACCTTCGTGCTCGACGGGAAAGGGCGCATGTTATGGTCGGACATCTCCGCAGATCCATTCATGGAAATCGATTTTCTGATTCAGGAGTCAAAACGTCTGCTTTCACTTCATAAGTAAACTCAGCTCAAAATGAAGAAAGGCAGCCCTCTCGGGCTGCCTTTCTTTTTGGATTGCCTAGAAAAAATGAATCTCCGGTGACTACTCTGCTTCGATACGGAAGAAGATCGGTGTTTCGGAATCGAGGCCGAAGTCAGACAGGAAGAATGACTTCGTTGTGCTCTCTCCGTCATCTGCAGGGATTCCGTCTTCGATATCGTTGTCCCAGTCTTGCAGATCGGTCGAGTAGCGAACGATGTAGGATACGCCAAGGAGCGAATTCCAACTGAGGCTGATCTCACCAGTCTCGGTGGAGTAGTCGAATGCCGTGATCGAGAGTGGCAGAACCGGCGCAACTCCGGGAGCCACGTCGATAAAGGTCGTTCCAAAACGAATCTCATCAAAGATCGTCGCTCCAGTATCCTGCAGGGAAATGACATCAAAATCGGCTTGGGCGAAATCGGCCGTGATGGTCGCGATCGCATCGGCCTCGGCAGGTTCTGATTGCGAATCTGGCCCGATGTTGAAGAGAAAGAGTTCATCGGCAGTGCCGTCAGGCTTCCAGTTGATTTTGCCCGCAACGAGGGAGACCTGATGGTGGGAGGCTCCCTCTTCAAGAGGGGGGACGTAGGTTCCAACTTCCACAGTGGCACTTGCGGAGTCAACAAAAGCCACGGCATTTGGGCTTCCGGATCCTCCTCCCATGATGCCGCCGTTATCGCTGCGGAAGCCAAAGCCGAAAGCCTGTCCGGTCTCCGCAGTGAGGTTTCCGTTGATCGCGCTCCCCTGAACCGCCGTCAAGATATCGGTGCCGAAAATCATGGTCCCGAACTTGTTACCGCTTGGGGCACACGCCAGTATGCTAAACCAAATTGTCGTGTCATCGGCGGTGAGGGCTGCTTGTGCAGCCTCGGTCAAGGGACGGTTGGCCTCGCGCTGTCCAGCGGTTCCATAACGGGTCAAGGCGGTTCCGGCCGAAGGATGGTCGGTGAAATCCAACCCACCGCGTTCATTGATGATGGCACTGGAGTCTCCAAGTGCAAAAGCAGTTCGCCCGATGTCAAAGCCCCGGCTCCATCCTGTGACTTCCCACGGAGATTCGAATCCGCTGCCCCCATCGGACCCGGCGAGTGGTGCGTCATTTCCCTCGTATTCAAATTGCTCAAGTAGAATAAGCTCAGCATGGGCGGCCAAACCCGACATTAATGTCAATCCCAGCGAGTAGTTCTGTATTTTGTTCATCTTGATTATCCTTTGTTTTCAGGTGTCTAACACCCTGTTAGACCGACCGTCAATGCACAATACATTCCAGTTGGGTATAATTTTTTCAAATGATTCTCCGTAAGCTTACCCGAAAAGGGTTAGGTTTGTGGGGTAAAGTCTCCTCTGATTAGCAGGCGTGCCTTTGAGAGAACTTATTTAGAACCAAGGTGGGCGGACTACTGGCTTTTCTTGCTTGGAGGTGGCTTTCCGAGCGCTCGAGCGATCACGAATTTCGTCAGGGTTTCCGACTCGAACCACCCCCGCCACATGGTGTGTCCTTGTCCCGCGATGACTTCGACGTTCACCGGTCCCCCCAGTTTTTGGTAACGCCCGGCAAGGATGGCGGTGTTTTTCTCGAGAGGCACGACGGTGTCGCTATCGCCATGAATGTGGAAGATGGGGACACCGGCCTTGGCGAGGGGCTTGAGCCGCTCAATGGGATTCTGTTTTGGCAGCGCTTCCTTGAGCTCTGCGGCGGTCATCCGGTAGGCCCCGGCAGCCCGCGGAAGACCCGGGTAGCTTTCGAGATTACAGACCGGATAAATGCCGGCAATTCCTGCAACCTTTTCCGGGTTCTCAACGGCCCAGTTGTAGAGCATAAGGCCGCCCCGGCTGCGGGCCAGGAGACATGGTTTTTTTCGGAAGTCCAGATCGGTCGTGAGGTGCTCATAGAGTTCCGAGAATGCCTTCCGACCTTCCGGGCTGCCGTAAGATTCGCCGACATCGATTCCGGCGATTGCAATGCCTTGAGCAAGGAAGCGTTCAAACATCCAGATCTCTGATTTGGCCGGCAATCCCATCAAGGTCGGGGCATACCAAACCCACGGGATCTTTCCTGCCGTCTTCTCCGGGAGGATCAGAAAGGCCTCACCTCCATCGATCCGGAATGACTTGCCGGGAAGGGGGAGAGTTTTGGTTCCTTCTTCAATCACAACGGAGCGGAGGCCATAAAACCTCATGGCATTTTCCGAGAAGACTTTCCGCGAGACTTTCGGTCCTTTTTCATCAAAGAAGGCGCGAGTCACTTTCAAGAGGGCCGCGTATTCGGCGGTGGTACGGGTGACAGGCCAGTCGCTCCCAAAAACGAGCCGGTCTTCACCGAAGCACTCCATCGAGAGATCGAGGAGAGATTTGTAAAAGTCGAGATTCAGAGGAGCCGGCTGTTTTTTGACCCGTCCGAAAAGGGCCGAGACCTTGCAAGAGACGTTGGGGTGTTTTGCGACTTCGCGGAAGCTTTTGACCCACGCTTGATCGAGGGGTTTCCCATCAAGGGCGACGCCGCCGCAGTGATCGATGATGATCTTGAGGTCAGGGACGCGTCCGGCAATCAGAACGACATCTGCCAAGGAATAGTTACCGACGAGGATGTCGACTGTTTTGCGGCCTTTGGCGGTGGCCTTGAGATCTCGGAAGAACTCCTCGGTGAGCTTCTCATCCGTCCGCCCGGAGATGCGATAGCCCAGGTAGCGTTTGTCCTGACAGAGCTGATCAAAGAGCGCTTGAAAGTTTTCGCGGCCGATCACTTGGGAGAGATTCCCAACGACGCCGCGATAGAGCTTCTGATCGTGGGCGGTGATATCGAGGTTCCACTGGTTGTCCGGGGGATGTTGTCCGGCTTGAACGATGACGACTCCGGTGACCCCGTTGGCTTTGGCGATGGGAGTGTGATCCGCCGGCATGAAGGACCGGTAGAGAGCGACGTTGTCCTTTGGAATCCAGGAGATTGTCTCCGGCCGGTCGAGATGCCAAAGGTGGACGTGGGTGTCGATGATTGGAGAGGGCTCTTCCGCAGTGAGTGGGACAGCTCCGGTGAGGAGAGTGCAGAGGATACGGAGAGCGCTGAAGAGGTGGGATTGACAAGATGGTTCAGTCATGGGTGGGCTTTACGGTGAGTTTGCCAGGGCCTCCAATCTCCGGGTGGGTTTCACTGGAATAGACTCCTTCGCCCAGATTCTGGCCGTCGATGAAAAAGCCGCTGACGGTTTCGTCGGAGTTGAGGACAAGTTTATAGAGCTGATTGGCAACGGCTCCTTGCATGCGCAGACTGCCTGCGCCATCGAGGCGTAAGGTGGCGGTATCGGCAATCGTGTCAGTGTGATTGGGCTCAATTACCAGCGAGCATTTATCCTTGAGCTCGACGTCTCCAGTGCCAAAGGCCGAGTCTGTCGCGGCGACGACGAAGAAAGGTTGCTTTTGAGTCGAGTGGACAAAGCATCCACCCGTAAAAGAGTTTGCTGTTTCGAGGCGAAATTGGTTTCCGCTGACGCCATTGAGAGTGAGCTTGCCGTCACCTTTGATCTCGCCTTTGAAAGAGCGGATGGTGTTGTGCCCACTGGTCGAAGCTCCTCCCCAGATCTGGGCGTCTTCGATAAGGTCGAGCGGGCCGAAGATGGCGTCTTTTGTTCTCAGGATGAGGCGGGAGTGCTGGTGCATGACGAGGGGGGACGGAGCGGTGGGTAGGGCGGTGAGGGTATCGTCTGTCCACAGGATGACGGTCGCTTTTTGCTTCAGCACCAGCGAGCCGGTGTAGGAATTGGGGGGAGAATTCTGTGCTTGGGTGGTGAGGCCTTCTGCGATGATCACGTTATCATCGCCTCCGGGAATCACCCCGCCTTCCCAGTTGTCCGGCGTGCCCCAACTGTCGCGGCTTTGAGGATCGCTTTTGACCAACTTAATGCCAAGCACCGGAGTTTTGAGGAGGAATTGGTGGGGTCCCAAAGCGCGGCGGGTGAAGCGCAGTTCGTCGAGAGCGAGGAGCTTTGGATTCGCTTCGGCTCCAATGCGCAACGGATTTACTTGTTCTCCGGGAATATCGGAGAGGGGCACGATTGCGGAGGCCACTTCGAGGCCGTCGAGGTAGAGTTTCATTTCACCGTCGCCACCGCTGGTGTCATGATTCCAGATCGCGGCAAAGTGGTGGGGTTTGGAGTCAGCGACGGTGACCGCTTCCGCCAGTGCCTGAATCCTCTTGCCGCCCGAGTCGTAAAAAAAACTCATTTGGCCCTCGCGACGTCCGCGCGTGGGAGGCAGGAGGTCAATGCGCCATCCCCGATTGTCTTCGCCTTCGCCGGTGCGTGTTCCGACTAGGAAGAGGGGGCGGCGAGTGGGCTTGGTGGCAAACCAGCCTTCGAAGGTGAACGAATGCTTCGAACTCAGCGCGAAAATTTCATTCACCTTTGCCTCTTTCCAAATGCCATTGAAGAGAGCCCATTTATTCTCGGTCTGGCTCAGGGGAACAGGGTCCGGAGCGATGCCGGGGATTGCTCTTCCGTTCTCAACCGCGACGAGCTTGACCAAGCCGGCTTCATCGATGAGGGGGCCTTTTTCCGCGTTTGCGTCCATCCGCCACCAGACACTTTGAATCGCCTTCTTGGGTGGCTCGGGAATTGGCTTGGCGGCGGGAGGTTCCGGCTCTGGTTCGGGTTTCGGCTTTCTGGGTTCCGGCAGGGTCACCCCGGACTCCGTCGCCGAAACTTCCGCGATACTGTCCTCGCGGGTTTCCTCTTCAGCTTGCTCCCTCTCAATGGGAGAGGGTCTTTCCTTCTCCTCAACAACAACGAGGACCGGTTGTTGAATTTTGGGGGCCGGGCTTCCCGACCCAAAGACCCAGTAAGCAAAGGCGGCCAAGGCGATTGCGGCCACTGCGGCCAGGATTATCGGAGGTGTCCGCGATGTCTTGGCGCTGTTCCGTAAAAGGCCGGAGTGGTTGAACTGCACTACGTTGGATTGGTGCCCGAGGTCCACCAGTGCTGCGGAGTCGTGCGCCACCCGCATGTCGACGAGACTTCCGCCACTTGAAACGACGACCTGACGGCCCTCGATCACTTGCTCGTAGACTTTCAAAAAGTAAGGCCGCAGCGTAAGAGTAGTGGCTTCGAGGTCTTCACGGTAGGCCACGATATCGAATTCAACGCGCCGAAAATCGACCTCGCGTGTCTCCGAGTCATAGACGACGTAGCGTGCGCGCAAGTCATCGGGATTACGGGGCTCGCCCACCGAGCCAACATTCACAATGTAGCGTCTTTGCGGGTCGAGCGAACGGGTCTCGTCAAGCAACTCCCGGACCGAACCATCGTCCGCCCGTTCAAAAATCTTGGGAAGGTGGGTGTGCCCTACGAAGCTCACGAAGTGCTCGTTTCCGGCGAAGTTCTGCTCGGCGATTTCGACACTATCGATGTAGTCGAAGCGCCCGGGCTCGGAGATTTCCGCGTGGACAAAGAAAATTTCCCCGGCTTCGATTGCGAGAGGCACTGAGGCTAGGAACTGCTTCGCCTCCGGGCTGAGCTCCGTCATGGTCCAAGCAATCGCTTGGCGGGCGTGCTTGTTAAAAATAGAGTAATCCATTACTCCAACTGCCGCCGCATCGTGGTTTCCCATCACGAAGTGGTCGGTCACCGAGCGCACGGCCTCGAGGACTTCGGCGGGCTTGGGCCCGTAGCCGACAACGTCACCAAGGCAGACGATGACCTCGGCTCCTCGTGACCGGAGATCCACAAATACCGCATCCCAAGCACGAATGTTCGCGTGGATATCTGAAACGATCGCGTAACGCATAGGAGCAAATCCGGATGAACTCCGGTCTGTAATACCTGATGAAAAGCTTATCATAGGAAAAGAACAAGTCCTCTTTTAATTCCGTGAATTGTCCGCTTTTTTCGGACGTATCCAGATGAATCTCAGCTCGGAGATGATCCGGATGCTAACAGGACAATCTTTTGGATATTCGTTGGTAAAGCCAGCCTCCTTTGCTCTCAGGGCGTTTGCTTGGCTCGGCTATTCTGGAAAGGGGGGTGCAGTTTTGATGAGTTTTAGCGATTTCCCCCGGTTATCCCGGTAGTAATCGAAGGCGTCATTGAGGGAGTCGAACTCTTCAAAAGGGATGACTGCGAGCAAGGCGTTCCTCATCAGGGCAAGGTTCTTGGCCCCTTTAGGATTGCCTTTCGGCGCTCGGTCCTCTCTCCAATAGGTGGCATCCCGCTTCCAGTGGTTGAGGTTCTCAACACTCCAGTGTCCTCAAACAATCTGCAAAACCTGTCAAATCTGCAAAACCTGTCAGACAATTTACAAGAAACCTACTTGCCTCGTTCCCAACGGCTGGCTAAGGTCCCTTTATGAAGGTGATGAATTCGGTGAAACATCGGCGTTTGTTGGTGCCGACGGGACGGGAATTGGCGGAAGTGGGCTTGGGGACGGGGGGAACTCCGACGATGGCGATTTATCACGTGGTGACGCGGGTGGTGGATCGGCGTTTTGCGCTGGAGACGGAGCAAAAGGAGCATTTCCGAATGCTGCTGCGGATGTATGAACGATTTTCGGGCTGCCGGATTCTTTCTTACTGTCTGATGTCGAATCATCTCCACGTTCTTTTGGAGGTTCCGGAAGGATGTCAGAAGGGTGCCTCCCTGGGGCTAGCGAACGATGAGCTTTTACGACGATTGGGAGGACTCTATTCGCGGGGATATTGCGCGAGCGTGGCGGCCGAAATCGCGGAGGCGGAGGAGCTTATTGCCGGGCGGATTCACGAGGTTGAGGGGGCGGCGCGATTAGAGGAATATTCGGCTGCCGAGCGGAGGAAAATGATCGCGGCGGCTAAGGTCCGAGGCGAGCGCTTCTTGGCTGAAATTCATGCTCGATACAGCTATCGCATGCATTCGTTGAGCGAGTTTTTCAAGGGGCTGCTGCACCGATTCACGTGCTGGTATAACCGGGAAAATGGTCGCAAGGGCACCCTCTGGGAATCGCGCTTCCGGAGTGTCATTGTCGAGGATGGTTTGGCGGCCAAGACGATGGCGGCTTACATCGATCTCAACCCGGTGAGAGCGGGGATCTGTCACGATCCGGCCGATTATCGTTGGAGTTCTTACGGGGAAGCAGTGGGGGGTGGTCGCGGGGCGAAGAAGGCCCAAGAGGGCTTGGTGCGGGCGATGTATTCGTTTGGGAACCGGGCAGTGAGTGCGCGGAGTTGGGCACAAGGCGGAGTGGGAAAGGACTATCGCAAGATTTTGATTTCGGCAGGGATGGAGCAGGGAGAGGAGCGCGGGAATGTGAAGACGAAGCAGCGGGTGGTCGTTCGTAAGGGCATGTCTCGAGGGAGGGCCGAGGCGGAATTGGCGCGGCTTTCGGAAGAGCAGGCGCAGGATTTAAAGATTTCCAAGGTGATTCAATGCCGGATCCGCTATTTCACGGATGGCGCCGTGATTGGATCAAAAAGTTTTGTCGACGGAGTCTTTCAGGCGAGCCGGGAACGGTTTGGGCCGAAGCGGAAGGATGGGGCGAGGAAACCGCGCGGGTCCCTCGGAGAAATGGCAGGCGAAATTTGGTCGCTACGGGACCTGAAAGTAAAAGGAGTGCCGTAGTTGAGAGGGAAATCACGAAGAAGGAAAGAAGGAGGATCGAGCGGCCCTTCAAATCTGCGGCGTGAAACATCGTTGGCTTAGCCACTTGGACGCCCCTTTCCGTGACTCCTCTTTCAATTCCTTTTCACACCTCGTTCTTGGCAGGCAAGAGGAATCCCCAGCTGACCTCGCCGCCCTGCTCGAAGAGATCCGATCCGATCTCACCCAGCTTCCGATGACGTTTCAAGAAAAAAGCCCCGTTCGCTTTCGCAAACGGGGCTTTGAAGTTTGTTAGCGGAGGCTTAGCTCATTTCACCGCGAGCCATTCCTTTTTCCTCGAGAGCGGCTTGCGCTGCGGCAAGACGGGCGACGGGGATACGGAAGGGTGAGCAGGAAACGTAGTCGAGTCCGGTGCGGTGAAAGAATTTCACTGAATCAGGATCGCCGCCGTGCTCGCCGCAGATCCCGATTTTGAGTTTCTTTTTAGTCTTACGACCACCTTTGACACCCATTTCAACAAGTTGGCCGACACCCTCTTGGTCGAGAGCGGAGAACGGGTTGTTATTGAGCACTTCCGCATCCTGATAGGTTGGGAGGAAGCTGGAGGAGTCATCACGGGAAAGACCGAGACCTGTCTGGGTGAGGTCGTTGGTTCCGAAGGAGAAGAACTCAGCGTGCTTGGCCACTTCAGCAGCAGTCAAACAGGCGCGGGGGATCTCCATCATGGTTCCGACGGTGTACTTTAGCTCAGACTTCTTGAGACCGAGCTTCTTGCGAACTTCAGCGGCGGTGACGTCGATGACTTGCTTTTGGAGCTCAAGCTCACGAGCGTAGGCGACGAGTGGGACCATGATCTCAGGGAGAACCTTGGTGCCCTTGGCCTGAACCTCCGCGGCAGCTTCGAGGATGGCCTCGACTTGGGTCGCGGTGACAGCCGGGTAGCTGATGCCGAGACGGCAACCACGGTGACCAAGCATGGGGTTCTCTTCGTGAAGAGAGTGAATCCGCTTGGTGATCGCGGCGGCGCTCATGCCGATCTTCTTGGAGAGATCCTTCTTCTGAGCGGCATCCATAGTACCAATGAACTCGTGAAGGGGTGGATCAAGGAGACGGATAGTCGCGGGGCGACCGTCGAGTGCCTTGAAGATTCCTTTGAAGTCCTTCTTCATGAAGACTTTGATCTTCTTGAGTGCCTTGGCGCGACCCTCGTCGTCGTCAGCGAGGATCATCTCACGAACCGCATCGATGCGGTTACCCTCGAAAAACATGTGCTCGGCGCGGGTGAGGCCGATGCCTTCAGCACCGAACTTGATGGCCTGCTTGACCTGCTCGGGAGTGTCAGAGTTGGTGCGGATACCCAGTTTACGATGTTGATCGGTCCACTCCATGAGTTCCATGAACTTCTTATAAGTCGCGGAGCGCTTGGCCGCCGGCTTGTTCTCGATGAGGCCTTGGATGACTTGGGAAGGAGAAGACTTAATGCCGCCTTGGTAGACGTTTCCGACAAATCCGTTGAGGGAAAGCTCGTCGCCTTCCTTCAGAGTCACGCCGTTTCCGGAGAGAGTCTTTTTGGAGTAGTCGATTGTCATTCCGTGGGCACCACAGACGCAAACCTTACCCATCTGGCGGGCAACGAGTGCCGCGTGTGAGGAAGCACCACCCTCGGTGGTGAGAATGCCATCAGCTGCGATCATGCCGCGAAGGTCCTCAGGAGAAGTGGCCTGACGAACAAGAATGACGTTCTCGCCTTTGGCAGCAGCCTTAACGGAATCTTCAGCGGAGAAGTAAATCTTACCGGAAGCGGCACCAGGACCAGCAGGAAGACCGTTGCCAACTTTCGTGGCAGCTTTCTCAGCTTTGGTGTCGAAGATCGGAGCGAGGAGGTGGCTGAGGTCATCAGCAGGAATACGAAGGATCGCTTCTTCCTTACTGATGAGCTTCTCTTCCACCATGTCGAGGGCGATGTTCACGGCAGCGAAACCAGTGCGCTTCCCGTTACGGGTCTGCAGCATCCAGAGTTTGCCTTCTTCAATTGTGAACTCAACGTCCTGCACATCGCGGAAGTGCTTCTCGAGCTTCGTGCGTGTGACGAGGAGCTCTTTGTGAGACTTGGGAAGGTCCTTCGCCATCTTAGCGATCGGCTTAGGGGTGCGAACACCGGCGACGACGTCCTCACCTTGGGCATCGATGAGATACTCACCGTAGAAGACATTTTCACCAGTCGCGGGGTCACGGGTGAAAGCCACTCCGGTTCCGGAAGTTTTACCCGTGTTACCGAAGACCATGGCCTGCACGTTCACGGCTGTTCCCCAAGCGGCGGGGATACCATACTTCTGGCGGTAAACCGTCGCGCGGTCGTTTTGCCAAGAGTTGAAGACGGCGCTCACGGCTCCTTTGAGCTGTGCGCGGGGATCTTCAGGGAAATTCTTACCGGAGCGATCTTTGATGAGCGCTTTGAATTCTGCGACCACTTCACGTAGCTGAGCTTCGGAGAGACCGGAGTCGTCCTTCACCTTGGCCTTGGCCTTAGCTGCGTCGAGAATGACTTCGTAAGGATCGTGGTGCTCACCGGCGTGTGCTTCCACTTCCATGACAACACTTCCATACATCTGGAGGAAACGACGGTAGGAATCCCAAGCGAACTTCGCGTTGCCGGTCTTCTTAGCGAGAGCTTCGACAACCTCGTCATTAATTCCAAGGTTGAGGATGGTGTCCATCATACCGGGCATCGACTCGCGAGCACCGGAACGGACGGAAAGGAGAAGCGGGTTTTCGAGATCACCGAACTTCTTGCCCATCGCTTCTTCGACCTTGATGATGTTCTCCTCGATCTCGGCATCGAGACTCTTAGGATACTTTTTCGCGTTGTCGTTGTAGTAGGTGCAGACTTCGGTGGTGATGGTAAATCCTGCGGGAACGGGAATGCCGATGCTGCTCATTTCAGCAAGGTTTGCACCTTTACCCCCGAGGAGGGCTTTCATGGAGCCGTCTCCGTCGCATGTTCCAGCGCCGAAGTAATAAACGTTCTTTGTTGTTGGGGCGGCCTTTATCGCAGCCTTCTTTTTGGTAGCCATTGGTCTGTGTCTCTTAGAGAAGTTTTGGTCAAAATTCCCGAGAGGAGTGCGTATCGACCCAAACGGAAAGGCGCGCACTCTAGCAACCAAGTCCCTTGTGTCAACAGCGTTGCGAAGGAGAAAACGGCAATCAATTTTGTTTCTCCGAATCGTGATCCAACGAGGCCTCGCAAAAGCACAACGGATTTGGGTACACTCTCCCAATCGGGAAAAAGAAAATCGCCCTTGCTGCCATTCTTGGACTTTTTCTCGGATTAGGATCTCGCTCCTTTTCCCCGCAGAGATTAGAAGATTACCCTTCCGATAATGCTCCGACTGCCGAAGCCAAACCAACTGTCGCCACGTCTGAACGCCTCGCGAGTAAATCCCCCGACGACTTGTCCGATGCGGCCCCCTTCTCCCATCCCGGCGCACCCACGCCATTCGTTGAAACCGCGCTGTCGTCAATCACCGCAACGCCGGAGGAACTGGCCGAACATTGGAAAGCTCTCACCGAATCCAGCTCCCCCGAATCTCGCAGAACCTAAGTCATCATGGCAGCGTGGATCATGCGCGATGCCGAGAGTGCCCTCGCGCAGATGATGGAGGGAAGTACGAGAAAACATTCTTCGATGCACTGGCGAAACATGATCGCGAAAAAGTTCTCGCTAGGATCTCCCCGCAGAGCCCGCAATACGCTTCCGTGCTCGGGGCCATCGACGAGAGTGACCCGGCCTTCGCGCTGGGCTGTCATCGATCCCCGCAGCTCTCTGAACTGGGCGCTCGATCACAAAGCCTATCAATTGAAGGAAATCCTCAGCGAAATTTTCGCAATCGATAACGCCGAATGAGCAACCGGTGACTCATTCGAGCTGCCACACTACGCCTATCCTATGTTGCAAAAGGATCCCCTTGAGGCCCTCACAAAACCGAGGTTGTCGGGCACCACTACGAGCGGAGAATTCAGTTACTGATCTTCACCCGCTTCCAACTACGGCCGGCTCCCGGTGTTAAGAATGTCCACTCGGAGCGGCGCCGAGCTAACCTTGCCGGAGAGAACGCCGACGTTTCCGGATAGCGTCGAGGAGGCCGGGGCGGGTGGATGAGTTCATCATTCTGAAACAATTTTCATCCCCTCGGGGAGGGAACGAAGGTGAATATCCTGCTGCGGGAAAGCGATCTCAATCCCGGCTTCCCGGAAGGCATTATCGATCAGGAAATGGAGCTCGCTTTGAGTCACGAGAAGATCATCGACAGTCGCCACAAATCCCCGGACTTGAAAATCAAGGGTGCTGTTTCCGAAGCTCATGAAGAGAACTTGCGGCCCGGGCTCCGTGAGAACCTTTTCATGGTGATCAACGAGATTACGCAATACTCGACTCGCCTTTTCCGTGTCAGAGCCATAGGCGATCCCGACAGGAATCTCGAAGCGTAGGATCGAGTCCTTGAGCGTCCAGTTCACGAGTTGGCTGGTGATGAATTCCTTATTCGGGACGAGGAGTTCCCGGTTGTTAAATTGCTGAATCGTGGTCGCTCGAATTTTGATTTGCGTGACCTTCCCCGAGATCTCGCCGACCGTGACAATATCCCCCAAACGAATTGGCCGCTCGAAGAGCATGATGATGCCCGCCACGAAGTTCGCAAAAATCTCCTGGAGTCCGAACCCGATTCCCAGGGTGACGGCGGCAGCGAGCCACTGCACCTTTCCCCAGGTCACTCCGATCTGCGCCAAGGCCACCACGATCCCGATTAAGATAATGACATAGCGAACCGTCGTCGTGAGAGCAAAGTTTCCTCCGGGCCCAAGCTTGATTCGATTAAACAAAGTCAGACTGAGCAAACTCGGGATGTTCCTCGCCGCCGCGAGGGTGAGCGCAAAAAAGAGGATCGTTAGAAAAAGATCTTGGAGGGTAATCCGGCCATCGTCTTCCGGAATAATTTTCTTAATCTTGCCCAGCGGTTCTTCCGCTTGAGTCGACATCCCGGGAATCAAAGAAGGAGAGTCCCTAGTCTCCGTGACTGCTGAGCCATCCTTCCAGAGTTCAACCGTATCCAGAACCGAGAGAGCGGGGAGAGTGCTCGCCCAAATTGCCCAGAGGGCGAAGAAGACCGCCACGTATGTTGCAAGCCGTAGAAGCTGGGTGGTCTGTTCCTCGACCTCTACGACATCGACGGCCTCCGCCTTCACCTGATCCAGACTCGGAAGATCCCCTTCTCTCTCGGCACCATTTGCCTCTTTGTGCTCCCGCTCGGCGATGGCCGTTTCACGTCGACGCAAGGCCTGGGAGATCGCCAGAGCTCGACGAGAGACCAGGGTCCAACGAGTCAAAAAACGGATGAGCACAAAGGCCACGACGAGCAAAGCCGCAGTCGCACCGACTTGATCACGCAGGGTCAAAACCGAGGCGAAATACCCTAAACCAGCTCCCACCGCAAAAACGATCGGGATAGCCATGATTAGGAGATAACAGGCCTTGGTGAAGCCACTGCTCTTCCCTTCTTTTTGGAGAAATGATCGCTTGGGATGGAAGAGGTGATGACAAAAACCAAATAAGAGAAGCATTCCTAAAATGAAGATGACACGACCGGAAGAAGAACTCCCGTCCATCAGCGTCAACGCCGGAACCAGAAAGACGAAGGGAGGCGCAATCAGAGTGAGCCACTTGAGATTTTGATAGAGCAGTGCGGCCCGATCAAAGTGGATCTTGAAATGAGAAACAAAGAGGCCATTGGGACTGGAAAATTTCAAAAATAACGAAGTTACAAAGAGGAAACCTGAGAGTCGAACAAGCCCAATCTTCCATGCCATTGAAGTCTCAATGAGGTCCGCTACGATCCAGATAAGCAAGGGGAACCAGATCGAAAGCAAAAGAGCCGTTCCTATATTTTTGAGAGTCGGAGTGAGGCTAGTGCAGTTCCGGCGCGTAGCTTCAAGACTGGTCTTCTTCAGGATATCACGGAGGCGTCGCCTCCGGAAAAAAACCCCCAGAGCGATGGGCACCGCGAAGATAAAACCGACGATCTCTCTAAAAATATTATCGCGAATTGATTGCCCAACCTTCGCGAGCGTTGTCGGGCTAAAAAGCGCCAGGATACGCCCCCACTCGGCAATCGACTCAGTCCAGTGGAGGGGCTTGGTGCTCTTGATCCAAAGTAATCTCTTATCGATGAAATTCGAATAGTCTTCAATCTCAATAATGGTATATTTGGCAGCCTCAGTGCCCTCGCTCAGCTCGTCGGTGAGCTTCCGATAGTCTTCCTTTAATTTTTTGAGCGTCTCGCCTCGGACTTTCAGCAGGGCTTCGACCCGCTCCCGCGAGAGACCGCGGTTCTTGGCAAGCAGCGCGGTGATTTGCTTTTCAGAAATGAGGGGTGAAGCGAGGATGCGATCCGCGACTTTCATCAAAGCAATCTCAGCTTGGGCGGCCCGCTCCAGATTGAGCCGCAGTTCCGCTGAGACTTCATCGACACTGGGAAGCCTTGATCGTTGTTGCCGGAGTAACAGTCCGGTCTCGTCGTCGACACCTAGCTTGGCTTCCTCCAAAAGGGTAATGCGCCTCGTGGCATGCCCGAATTGCTCCGCAATCCGCTCACGAATGACCTGAATCCCGGCGTCGTAGGCTTTTGCTTTTCTGAGACGATCCTGCAAGTCATCCCGGACCACTCTGAGTTCGCGGACTTCAGAAACAATCGAGGTCAACTGCGGGATCGCGGCAAATTCTGTCGCCAAGAAATCGAGCACTTTGCGAGTATCCTCCGACTCCTTTTTCTTGAGCTCTTGGATCGTCACCTCCAGTTTTTCGCGAAGCTCTCCCAGACCTTTTTCATAGGTATTTCGCCTCAGAATACGATCATCATGAAGCTCGGCCTCCCGGCCTCTGAAATCCTTCTTGGTTTTGATCTCCCTGAGCTTCGCTTCCAGACGTCTCTTGCTCTGAACCGCCTTCTGATATTTTGCTAATTCCAGTTCACCCGAGGCCACCGCCGGAATTTCCAGCGCGGTGAGTTCCGACTGAATTTTGGTCTCTTCCGTATTGAGGTCTGCTCCGAGTTGTGAGGACTGCTTTGCCTTGTCCTCGAGTTTCTTCTGGAAATCCTCACTTTCTTCGATGAGGGCAACGATCTTTTTAAAGAGCGCTTCTTGATCGGACAAGGATGCCCCCGGGAACTGCTCAGCGGGCAAGGTAAGGGCAGGAAGTTTCTCGAGTTTGGCAAGATCGGCCCGCGCCTTTTTCTCGCTCAAAATCGATTCATCAGCGGCCTTAAGCGCCAAAAGAGCTTCATTCCAGATTTTGGCCGACTCCGCCGCTACGGCATCATCTTTAGCCGACTCATTGGCTTTGATGCGGGAATCAATCTGTTCGCTGCTCAGCGGGTCGGCAGATCCATGGAGAACGAGGAGAAAAAATAGGAAGACAGCTTTCACGGGAAGCGGGACGGTAAGCGATTCAAACGAGAAAGAAAGCACGACGACGGCTTGTCTTTTATGACACCGCCGACAAGGCTACCCACCATGTCAGAAGAATACGACGTCATCGTGATTGGCGGAGGGAGCGGTGGTTACGCCGCCGCGAAGAAAGCATCCGATCTCGGCCTCAAGGTCGCGATCATTGACGGTGCGAAGGAGCTGGGCGGGCTCTGCATTCTCCGTGGCTGTATGCCGAGCAAAGCCCTCCTTGAAACCTCGAGCCGGATGCGCGCGATCCGCGAAGCCGCGGAATTTGGGATCAAAGTCGGAGAGCCAACCGTCGATATCGAGGCCCTCCGCGCACGCAAGACCCGGCTCGTTGACGACTTCCAACACTATCGCATCAAAGGACTCGAGAACGGAAACTTCGACCTCATCCGGGGGCATGCCAAATTTGTCTCGCCTCACGAAGTCGAAGTCGCAGGGCATGGCACTTTAAAGGGAAAAGCGATTGTGGTCGCAACAGGCTCTGTTGAAATGATCCCCGACATTCCCGGGCTTGCTGATTCGCCCTACTGGACCAGCGATGACATCGTAGATCTCCCCCGTATTCCCGAATCGGTCGTCGTCGTGGGCACTGGCGCGGTCGGGCTGGAGTCCGCCTTTCTTTTCGAAGGCCTCGGCTCCAAAGTCACGATCATCTCAAGAAGCAGACCTCTGATCTCAGGCGTCGACGCCAACCTTTCGACCGCCATGGAAGCCCGATGCAAAGATATCGGGATCGAGATCATCTTCGAAAAAGGACTCAGTGATGTCAGCCACGATGGTTCCTCCTTCGCTCTGACCGTGGGCGAAAACACCGTCATTTCCTGCGACCAACTCATCATGGCCTCGGGTCGCAAGCCCAACCTCTCGGGTCTCGATCTTGAAAAAGCGGGCTTCCCCGCAGATCTTCGCCGTCTTGAGATCGACGAATTTTGCCAAACTTCCCAAGGGCACATCTTTGGTATCGGAGATGTTTCGAGCCCGCTGGCGGTCGTCCACCTCGCGGTCATGCAAGGAGAAGCCGCCGCCCAAAACATCGTCTCTTATCTAAAAAGTGAGAGTCTCAGAGCAACTTGGGATGAGCGTTTAAATATCTTTGGCATCTTCACCGATCCGGAACTTGTCGAATTGGGCTGGAATGACGTCGAAGCCAAAAAGCGCGGCTTCGATCCCGTCTCGGCCTCCTATCGCTATGATGATCAGGGTAAAGGCGAGATCGTCGGAGAAAAGAACGGTCACGTCACCATCACCGCCGACCGGAAAACCGGAAAAATCCTCGGTGCCTCCGGAATGGGCCCCCACGTCATCGACTACGCCCACACCATGCTCGTCGCGCTCCACCAAAACCTCACCGTCGCGGAGTTTCTTGAAATCCCCTCCTACCACCCGACTCTCGGAGAAATTTGGACCTACGTTGCTGAAGAACTCGCCGAAGAACTTTGATTCGCTCAATTTCATTTTATCCTGCCGGAATAAAGAGTAGCTTACGGTGCTCCCAAGGGAGCTTACTATGAAAATGATATTTGCCTTCCTCGTTGTTGGAGCGCTCCTCGGACTTTCGTCCTGTGCGCCTTCTTCCTCATCTTTGCCATCTACGCCCTGACAGACCACCTGAGGGGGGACACCCTAAGTCATCCGTGAGATGAACACCTAATTTTGGCCGGGATGTCTCATCCCGGCCTTTTTTGTAATAATCACGGCTCTCTGTGAAAAAACGTTTGCAATCGCCCCCCGATTCCCGTAGTTCCTCCGCCCCGCCAACCCAACTTAACGACCATGGATATCATCAGCAAGATCGAGAAAGAGCAAATGAAGTCAGACGTCGCCGACTTCAACGTCGGTGATACCGTGAAAGTCCACAACCGCGTGGTTGAGGGAGGTAAGGAGCGTATCCAGATCTTCCAAGGTATCGTTCTCGCCCGAGGCGGCAGCGGCATCAACGCCGCCTTCACCGTTCGTAAGATTTCCTACGGAACAGGGGTTGAGCGTGTTTATCCCGTTCACAGCCCCCGGATCGCTAAGGTCGAAGTTGTCTCCCGCGGTAAAGTGCGGCGCGCCAAGCTCCACTATCTCCGCAAGCGTGTCGGTAAGCGTGCCATCCAAGTCAAATCGGCGGACTGATCCTCGCAAATTGACTTTTAAAAATAGTTTCGAGCCGCTGGAGAGTATTTTTCTCTCTGCGGCTCTTTTTTTGCGCTTCACCTGCGCCTCTCACTCTCCCATTCTCCGGTGACGTGCGAATTCATTGGGCCCTTGTCGTTCTCTCCGTGATCGGGACCATCCTTCTCACTTGGCACCTCCGTACCAAGGACATGGACTTTCTCAAGCCCGCAGGCGTGATTCTTCCCCCTGAGGATAACGGTTCCGAAATCGCCAGCCTGCAGCCCGAGATCGATGACCAGCCGGAAATCAGCGACGATATCATCCTACCAGAGAGTCCTGATAAAATTAAGGAACCCGAGATCACCAAAATTACCGAGAGCGACCTCGGAGACCTCGAAGCCACCCCGGGTCTTGCCGAATACCGGGAATTTGCCTCCCAGAACTCTCCCGACCGTCTCTTCGAACTCTCCTCCACCCTCCGTGCCCGCGGCCAGTTCCAGCGGGCCCTCCTCGCTATCGAGCGAGTCATCGATACCTCCAAGGCTGACCCAGAATCACTTTCCGAAGCCGCCAAGGGCATCGCCGCCCTTTCCCCCACCCTCCCGCGCTGGAGTGTCGATCCAACCACTGAGTTCAGCCTTAATCTGCACCTCGGCATCTCCAGGACTCCCTCCGAATCCCTGAAAAAAACTATTATGGACGTTGCCCTCCTAATTCGTGAGTCCTCCGGCGACCAGCTCGACATCATCCCCACCATCAACAGCAGCGATAACCCGCAAGCCCCCGAAAACAGCCCCATCGCTCTCTGGCTCGCCACCTCCGGCGACGACCCCGCGAGTTCGTCCGTCTTCACCCTCCGCCTTTCCAACGATGAAGCCGAATTCTTCCCCGAGATCTCACTCGCAGTTTTTAAGGCCATCCGCAGTCACCTCACCCGCCTCGGCTACCCTCCCCCGATCGACTTGGCAGACTCCGGCCGCAACCTTCTCTCCTTCCGGATCACCCGTCTGATGTGGCGTGAGTTTGCCCGCTCGCTTCAAAAAGACAAGGAAGAGCCAGATCCAATCGAACCTGAGGATGGGGCCGATACCACCGAACAAGACTAATTTCTAAGATAAGCGATTCCAGAATCGTTCCTCCGCAAAACACTTCATGCGCTTTTTCCTCATCCCCCTCGTTTTAACCTTGCCCATGACCGGCTTCGCTCAAGAGGTTGCCGGGAATGCCCAGCCCCAAATCGTCCGCATCAGCGACACCGAGGTCACCATTGGCAAGATCCATCTCGATCAGAAAAAGCGCGAGCTTAGCTTTTATGCCGGGGTCAACATGACCAAAGGCCTCATTGAATACCTCCTCGCCACCACCAAAAGTGACAAGGTCCACGAGACCCTCTTCCTGACCGATGTCTCCCCCCTCAATATCAATATTGGCATGAAGCTCCTCGGGATCAAGGAATCCAAGGAACTCTTCGAAATCATCGATGAAAAAGAATGGAAACCTACCGGTAAGTTTCCCGCGGTGACCCCCAAAGTTCACGCCGCTTCTCTCGTCAATATCATCGTGGAATGGGGTGAAGGCGACCAAACGAAGCGCCTCCCCGTCAACGAGCTCATCCAGCACATCGAGTGGCCCAAGGAAGCCGCCACTCCCAAGCCCAATCAAGAGGTCGAGACCAAGGAAGCCACCCTCAGCGTGATGGAAGGTGGACCCTGGCTCTCGACTGGCTCCTACATCCACGAAGGCCGATTTAAGGCTGAAGTGGGCGGAATTATCTTCGGGATCTACACCAACGAACAAGCGATCGTAAACTTTTCTGGAAAAGACCGCTTACTGGGTGACGTTTGGATACCGCACGAAAAGATTCTCCCAAAAGAAGCCACCGTCGTCAAAATCATCGTAAAACCACATTATCCCAAGAAATGAAGAAGCTCCTCGCATCCACTCTTTTTATCGCCACTGCCCTCGCTGCCTCCGCGCAGGAACAGCGAAACGGCGCCCACCTCTCGCTGAAACTCGAATGCCAGCAAGTCATCCAAAAGGGGAACACGTTCCTCCTCGGTCAGCAAAACAAGGACGGCTCCTGGGGCGACCCCAAGCTCCCGGCTTTCACCGGTTTTGCAATACGCAGTCTCCTCTTGGACCCGGCCTATGACCCCAAAAAGCCCATCCCCGCGCCGATTCAAAAGGGCCTCGATTGGCTCGTCGCCCAGCAGAAGGTCGATGGCGGAATCTACGGCAAAGGCATGGCGACCTACTCCACCTCCGCCTCCATTATGGCGCTCTGGGTTGCCGGGCCAAAGAAATACCAAGAGGAGCTCATCAAAGCCCGCAATTTCCTGATCAACCAGCAAACCGATTGGGGCGTCAAAGGCGCGGATGATACGATATTCGATGGCGGCATCGGCTACGGCGGAACTTACGCCCACTCCGATCTCTCCAACACCCACCGGGCGATCGAGGCTCTTTACCAAACCCGCACTCTTGCCACCGATTCAGGTGATAAAAAAGCGATGGAACTCGATTGGAAAGCAGCGCTCGCTTTCGTGTCACGTTGTCAGAATCTCCAAGCCACCAACAAAGGTGAGAATGTCGGCAATGACGGATCGTTCGTCTACTACCCCGGCAACTCCAAAGCGGGTGAAGCGGTGGACAGCGAAACCGGTCGTATTGCCTTACGCGGTTATGGCTCCATGTCTTATTCCGGCCTTCTCTCCCTCGTCTACGCCGACTTGGACGCCAGTGATCCACGGGTCAAATCAGTCATCAATTGGGTCTCGACCAACTACACCCTTGAAGAGAACCCCGGCCTCGGTGGTCAGGGTCTCTACTACTACTACCACGCCATGGCCAAAAGCCTCGTCGCAGCCAATATTCCCACCCTCGACGGTAAGGACGGGCTCAAGATCGATTGGCGCGGAGACCTTGCGGCAACCGTTATCAGCGCCCAGCGCGAAGACGGCTCCTGGATCAACACCAAGGCGAGCCGTTGGATGGAGAACGACCCCGTCCTCGTCACCTGTTACGCGGTCATGACTCTCCAGCAGATTCACGCCTCACTCAAGTAGTCGCACTTTTCCGATATCTCACCCGCCGTGCTTCTGCCGCCATGCAAATGATGGCGAGCCTCACGGCGGGTCTTTTTTTGCTCTGCTCGGCGTCATGCGGACCGCATCTTGTCGAAGCGAAGCCCGCCGTCCTGGTACTATCCTCAATTAAAACAACTTCCCCTGACCGCCTTCGCTCTTCTCCGGTGCCGGCATCGGGGCTCTCACGCTCTCCGCCCCCTCTTGGCGCACGCCCAAGGTCGCGATCTCATAAACAACCCGCTTCCGCCCTTTCCCGGTCGCGACCTCATTCCGGATTACCTTGGTTCCTAGAAGCTGCTCCATCATGTGCACTTCCATCCGCACCGCATTGGGATACTCGGCGTAAATCGCCGCCAGCGGATTATGGAATTCCTCAATCCGAAACCCCGCCAAGGAATCGTAGTGACACTTGCTGAACCAGCCCAACTTATCGCGCATGTCGGCGAGGCGGGTCGCTTTCTCGACCATTGATTTCCCGGCCCTCACTTTCGGCTGCCACTGTTTACGGAGCTTTTGAAAGTGATGAAAAAGAAGTTTTTCGGGAGCTGCTTCCCCATACATCTCCCTCATTCCCTCCAAGATCGCGAGGGTCAAGCCGACCCCAGCCTCAGGAAATAAAGAATCACATTTCGGAGTCAGCCGATACAATTTCTCGGGCCTTCCGACTTCCTTCTTAGCGCGTGGAATCCGCCATTCCTCCAGAAAACCCAGCTCAGTCAGCTTCAAGCAATGCTGCTTCACCCCCATGTAGCTCATCTTCAGCTCGCGTGCCAAATCCGCAACCGGCATCCCGTCCGAAATCTTGATCTCCTCTAAAATGGCGGCCCAAGACGCCCGCATCGTTTCTCTGTAAACACTCGAAAACATTGATTTTTCCTCCAGAAACTAAGCTCGCACTTCGAATTCGGGAATCTTAATCTTAAGATTCCGACCGTCGAAGACGTATCTAAGGATCCTAGCTTTTCATGAAACACTTCCTCACCCTCACCACCGGCTTGACCTTGGCGCTCCCAGCAGCCGTGCGACCGAACATCCTCTTCATCTTCTCAGACGATCACGCCCCCAACGCGATCTCTTGCTATCCCGGCGGCCTTTTTGATGAA
>JBLIDI010000027.1:0-22211 GCA_047634075.1 Akkermansiaceae bacterium | reverse complement strand
TTCACCAAAGCCTTCGGCCCCGGCGAAATTACCGCCGACAAACTTTCCCTGGCCCTCGAAAATTTCCTCCTCACCCTCACCAGCTACGACTCCAAATTCGACCGCGCGATGGACGGAAAAGAGAAGCTCACCCCCGGCGAAGAACGCGGCATGAAACTCTTCTTCACCGAATATGAACCCCGTAGCCAGCAATTCGGAGCCGACTGCTTCCACTGCCACGGCGGAGCCAACTTCTCCGACCACCGATTCCACAACAACGGCCTCGACGACCCCGGCACCTTCTCCACCCCAAGTCTCAGAAACCTCGGACTCACCGCCCCCTACATGCACGATGGCCGCTTCGAAACCCTCGAAGAAGTCGTCGCCCACTACAGCGGCCCCATGCACCGTAACGCCCAACTCGACCCCAACCTCGCCAAACACCCCAAAGCGGGCCTCCAACTCAGCGAGGATGATCAGGCTGCCCTCGTGGCCTTCCTAAAGACCCTGACTGATCCGAAGTATCAGCCCCTTACACAACAATAAGCCCCCTCTCAAAAGGCCTATCTTCTCGAGAAAAACTCCATAAACGAGAAAATCTTACTGCCACCAGTTAGGGTCTATAGAATTGGCAACCGGCGACATTGAGAACAAGGAGGACGCAAAAGACGATAAAACCACGCTGAAAGGACCGACGTGTCTCCACTTTTATCAACGAGAACCAGATAATACCGTAGATCACCCAACCTCCAAAAAAGGATATCCATTCATACACATTTTCGGTGTAACCAAAGAACTTCGCAATTGGTTCGATGATACCGCTCGGAAAATAGTGGATATACCGAAGATCACCCCCGCTTGGCAGAAACCGCATCGTAATTACAGTGGCCACCAAAACTAAAAAAATCAGGGAAACTCTATTACTCATCGACGGATTTTTCATGACTCGACGCCCTTCAAATGAAAGGTCGCGACATACACCAGATCATCATCATCACCATCGGGCTCGAGATTGAAGATCTCCTTCTTAATCTTCCAGCCGGTTTTCTTTAAGAGAGACTTCAGTGCCGCATCGGGGAAAAATCGCAAGCGCTGCTCGGTCTCTTCCTGACGTACGATTTTTCCGTCGGCATCCTTCAAGGTATAGCGATGCCGCCTTGTGAGTGATCCGGTTTGATCTTTGATCTTGTGGCGCGTTTCCAACTCGCCCAGCTCACCGGTCGGCAATTGGATACTCCGGTCGAAACACCACTGGTTCTGCGGAAGCTCACCCGAGATTTCCGCCCATGGGAAAAAGAGAGTCAGGTAAAGATGATCGGATTGATCGCGCAGGCGCTGCAGTTGCTTTTGTGGATCAAGAAAGAGTTGAAAGGTAAACGCCGGGATCAAAATAGAGGCTACCTTTTCCCCGGGTTTATGGTCCTGCCATGAACCTTCGATGACTTTTGCCTTGGGATCGTTCTTGAGTGAGAGACTCACCATCTTTATCCTGAAGGTAGTCGTCGATCAAAAGCACCTCGTCGGGTGCCTCCTCGGCTTCCCAGAAGAGATCATGCCAGAGAGCTTCAAAACCAGTATATGCCGACATTGTTTAGTGTTTGGGAAGAACCCGTATGGTAGTCATCATGGAATGAGGGTCAGCGAACGGGGCGTAACTGATGACCGCCTTGCTGGGGGATCGCGCATACACCCGGGCGGGACTCCCGTCGATCCGCCCGGACTCGATCGAAGCCACCGCCGGGTTGCTCGATTTCAACATAAATTCCGGAAGCAAAAGGGGGACCATGCGAAAGCCCATTAGTGACCTCGGAGAGAGCACTTTCCGATTTTCGCCAACCTTCATCTCGACTGTCGCAAAATGGCTACCCATTGGAGACACCCGCGGAAGGTGATTCCGGTATCCGCATGAGGAAACCGCAAAAACACCAAAGAGACCGAGTATTTTCATGGCTTTCCTTCAGATTCCTCCTTCTTACGAAGGGCCTTTGTTTCGAGATCTTCCTTCTCCACCACCAGCGAATAAATCGTCACAAATCCTTCGATCTTTTCAGCATCGGCATGGACGGGCTGGAGGCCCTTCTCCGGGGTATGCTGAAAGAGAATCATGGCATCATCGCCATGGATCGTGCGGAAATCTGCCAAGGTGAACACGTCGGTCAACTTGCTCGCCTTCATCTCACCCCCGCGTCTCACCATCGCCCGCAGTTCCGAAAACCTCGGCTCACCCAGGAAACAAAAACGCCCGCGCATGAGGCTCGCAACCGCTTTGGAGTGGTGGTCACTCGCATCCATCGGCATTCAAGTTCCCGCACGAATAGGACTCTAATAGGACTCTCCCAATCTCTCGCACCCAGTCACCTTAGCTTACCATAACTTACCTTAGCTTCACAGTGGCCGGACTATCGGGGCCACCTCAAACAAAATTCCAATGAGTTCCGTTCGGCCCATGGCAAATACCATTAGGATTCTTCAGCCACTCCCATACCGTAATCTGCGCCGTTAAAATGGTGGCGACCAAAACTCCACAAGCAGGTCCTGCTATCCAGAATTTGGATCGAATCAGAGTGAGCTTTGAAGGAGTAGGATTCATCGGATGGCAGGATGACGTCAACCTTCGACGACTCCCAGATCTTGTGGGGGGCGGCAGCGGCTTTGCTTCGATTCCATCTACAGATCACCGTCTAAGCATCCCCTTTGATTTCTGAAATACCCAAGGAATTTGGAGCAAACTTGTGCCAATGTTTAAATGAAGCTTCGGGGTTCGAGAGGCTAGCGATTGTGGCCAATGTCAATGGCTCGTTTTTTCTGGAGGCCCGTAGTTTACGGATTGAGAAACGCCCGGTAAAATCGTCTCGGTCCGGTTGCTAGCGTGGCATCATGGACGAATCTCCATAAATCGGTGACTGGAGTTGCCGTGGCGATGGTCGTCCAACTCTTGAGATCCGTGCTGGTTTGAAGCGTTAGGGGGAAATTCGGGGTGGTCCTGAGTACCAGCGTCACTTCGCCTTCGGATGTCCCCGAGATCTCGGCGATCATGAGCGTCTCGGCACCCGACGGCACCGCGTCCAGCGACGCCAGGGCCGCGTCCCTCGCCGTCGCCACGCCTAGTGGATCGGTCGCCGCGTTAATCGCGATGTTGCCATTCGTCTTGGCGGTTTGCAGCAACGCCCAGTTCTCGGCGTTGTAGTAGTTCGCTTCCAGGTAGGTCGCCAGCGCCCTCGCCAAGTCGGCCAGTGCCGCCTCCTTGGCCGCCGCCAGTGTTTCGGCAATCGTAGGCACCGCGTCCAGCGCCGCCAGCGCCGCGTCCCTCACCGTCGCCACGCCTGCTGGATCGGTGGCCGCATTAATCGCGCGGTCGCCATTCGTCCTCGCGGTGTTCAGCGCCGTCCAATTCTCAGCGGTGTAGTTCGCTTCGAGATAGGTCATCAGCGCCGTCGCGAGGTCGGCGAGCGCCGGAGCCTTGGCCGCAGCCAGCGTCTCGGTATAGGTTGGCAGTGCGTTCATTGCGGCCAGCGCCGCTTCCCTCGCCGTGGCCACGCCTGCTGGATCGATCGCCGCGTTAATCGCGATGTTACCAGCCGTCCGGGCCATTATTAACGCCGTCCAGTTCTCGTAGGTGTAGTAGTTCGCTTCCAGATAGGTCGCCAACGCCGTGGTCAGGTCGTTCAGCGCCCCCGCCTTTGCCACCACCATCGTTTCGGTAAACGTTGGCACCGCCTCCAACGCGTCCAGCGCCGAGTTTTTTGCGGTCGTCAGGCCTGCCAGGTCGATCGCTGCCTTAATCGCAATTTGGTCATTCGTCACGGAGTTTTGCAGCACTGTCCAACTCTCGGAGGTGTAGTTTGCTTCCAGATAGGTCGCCAGCGCTGTCTCAAAGTCGGCCAACGCCACCACTTTGGCTGCCGCTAGCGTTTCGGCAATCGTGGGCACAGCATCCATCGCGGCCAACGCCGAGGCCTTCACTGTCGCCACGCCTACCAGATCGGGGGCCACATTAATCGCGGTGTCGCCATTCGTCTTAGCAGTTGTAAGCGTCGTCCAGTTTTCGGTGGTATAGCTCGCTTGCAGATAGGTGCCCATCGCCGTCGCCATGTCGGCCAGCGAAACCACCTTTGCCTCCGCCAGCGTTTCAGCAACAATCGGCACCGCGGCCATCGCGGCCAGCGCCGTCGCCTTTGCCGCCGCCACGCCTGCCGGATTGGTCGCCGCATGAATCGCAATCTCGCCATCCGTCTTGGCCGTATGCATCTCCGTCCAGTTTTCGGCGGTGTAGTAGTTCGCTAATAGATAGGTCACCAGCGCGGTCGCAAGTTCGTCGACCGCCGCCGCTTTAATCGCCGGTAACGTCTCGACCAACCCGAGGTCCACACCGAGGTGAGTTGAACCGCCCAAAACCACAATTTCGGTAGAATAGACGAATCCGCTGACCTCGCCGGAAGCACTATCGCTGTCGAGCGCATCGTCGCCGCCCTGCTTCGCTGCGGTGATGCGATAATCGGTTGTAACGTTTGTAAGATCCCAGCGGACGATATGGATGCCCGGCTGCACACCCTCGAACAAATAGTCGCCGTTCACATCGGTCACTGTGTGCGCAACGACAGTAGGGGGTGGAAATCCTACAGGTGGAGTTCCCGTAACCGCGGAAACTGTCGTAGATAATACGATCGTGCCGGCAGCGCTACCCGCCATTGATCGCCCGCTGATTGTGGTGGTAGCACCAAAGGTGATCGCAGCGCCTCCAAGGATATTTCCCTTCATGTTCGTTCCTGCCCCTAGGGAAACAGCACCTTCCACAATCCAAAAAATATTCGCACTTTTTGCCTCATTCGTAAGAATTACATCCCCGGCAGATGCGGTGGTCCCAAATGCTCCTACGATTTGGATGATAAAAACAGCCTCAGGGTCTCCCTGGGCATCCAGCGTAACGGGGGAGGCCAAGGTAGCGGCGGCTCCGATTTTATAAACACCGGGCGTTAAAGTCGCGCCACCCAACTCATAAGCGGCCGCAGACAAAAGAACATCAGGTGTCCGATTTTTACCATTAGTGTAAGCGGTCGCAAAATCGTCCAAAGCAGTCATGGTCGCGGCGTCTCCCGTGGCGTAAATGGTTCCGTCGGAGGTTATTGCTGGGGCAATAGCACCGCTACCCGACCCCACATTTCCGGCAACATTTCCTGATCCCGAAATAGCCCCGCCAGCCAGAGCTCCGTAATTGGCAGCATTGCCAAGGTCGAGCGTCGTTTTTTCTAACACACGCTGCAGCAGGGAGACCGGCACCTCAGAAAATCCGGTGGTTTCAGATGAGTCTTGAATGCCGTCGATGGAAGCGTCGAACCAGACCCGGTTGCCTACGACAGAAGGGTCCACCGGTACTGAAATGGTAGTGGCCATTGCGATAGTACCGCCAACCTCACTTGCCAAAAGACGCCCGTTAATTGTGGTGCTAGCACCAAAGGTGATCGCAGTATTTCCGAGAATATTTCCCTCCATGTGAATACTGGCCCCCATCGAAACAGCCCCTTCCACGATCCAAAAAACTTTCGAACTTTGCGCATTATTCGTCAGAATCACATTCCCTACCGATGCTGTGGCACTGAATGCTGCTCCGATTTGTATGATAAAAACAGCATCGGGGTCACCTTGGGCATTAAGAGTAACCGGAGAGCCCAAAGTAGCAGCAGCGCCGATTTTATGGACTCCGGAGGTTATGGTCGTTCCGCCCAACTCATAAGCAGCTGCCGACAATAGAACATCAGGTGTGCGATTCTTCCCATCATTGTAAGCGGTAGCAAAATCGGTCAAAGCGGTCATTGTAACCGCATCACCAGCAGGATAAATTATCCCTGTCGAGGTTACCGCTGTGGAGATGGCACCACTCCCCGATCCCACATCTCCTTTCACATTGCCCGATCCAGAAATAGCCCCACCTGACAGGGCTCCGAAATTGGCAGCAGTTCCAAGATCGATTGGATCCGGATTGGCCGCCAACAATTTTTCGCAAGGACCCGCCACGGTCATTGCTAGGATGAGGTAACGGAACATTAGTCGCGCTTTTGGACATACTTGTGAACCGTAGGGATGCCTCGAATCGGCATCACTGCTGGGGTGGAGGGAGGATTTCATAACCTTTCCTCCGTTCTGGGGTCTGTCGCCTTAGCGAAGCCCTCGACGATTGCACCTGCGCCGAGGGTGATTACTGCGCCAGAGTCAACGTTACCACCGATGTATGCCGTCGTGCCGAGCGTTATAGCGCCTCCAGAATAGAGAGGGCCATTGGTGACTAAACTCGCCGCTACGCTTGCATAAGTTTTCGAGGAGATCGCCTGATCGGATAAGCTCTTAGTAAGGAGGGAATCTCCCTCGGAAAGCATGGTATCAGGGATAGGGACTCCACTTCCATCAAGTTGACTTTCGTCGACAGGACAGACTGTTGTCTGGGCTGCTGCAGCCATCGACAGCGAAGCAAGCAGAGAAATAGCAGTGATTACTGGACTATTAGATGGTATGGAGGATTTCTCGAGAGAGAAATAGCTAGTATTTTTTTTCATAGGGTTATATTGGCTGAACTGCTAGAAGTTCCCCTCGGCGGGAGGGCTTTGAAACCGCCCTTGGACCGGAGCGTAGGGGGGTGAAAGGGGGGTGATCGCCGCTACTGATACAAGCGATGGCCATCAAACTGGTTAAACCAGCTCGATATGAGTGTCTTTGCGTATCATTCATAACGGCTTCCAAGAGGCTCCCCACATGCCAACCGTCGAAAATTACACCTGAAAACTACACAACCCTTTCTTTTCAAACCCCTTAAAACACCCTTCTAAAAATTTCTACCTATTTACACACCAAAAAAATTACGGTAAATCCGACAATCGCGCTCCTCTTTTCCAGTAAATTTTACAGGGTCGTGAAAACCTATTTTCTCGCCTCGCTCGCCAAAATCGAAGTCTTGCGATCTTTAATAACGGCACCGGCGTCATCGTTCCCGAGCCATCTGAAAATCCAAAAAAACTGGGAAAAGTATTTCACAGTCGAAGAACTACTAAAATAGAAGGAGCAAAGAATGATCCTGACTTTCAAACACAAATTGGCCTTATAAACCGAGCATTTCTTCTGCGTGATCTCGAAGAGTTCAATTTGCTTCTTTAGGATCGAATGCTCTGAACACGGCTTTTGAAACTCACAAAAATCGAACCGGCCACCACCCCCGCTGAGATCATTGCCAGCCCTGAAGTTTTTTCTACTAAAAATAGACTGGCAAAAGAAAGGGTCAGGAACGGTTGTAACAATTGAGATTGACTGACTCTGGCGATTCCGCCTTCTGCCAAGCCGCGATACCACGCAAAAAATTCCAAAAATGAACTGAAACAGGAAAGGTATGCCAAGCCCAGCCATGAAGCCGGAGTTGCGTCCAAACCCTGGTTTTATACTACGAGGAAGAGTGGCATGGCAATCATGGGGAGGAAGACGACCAGTGCCCATGAGATGACCTGCCACCCTCCCATCTCGCGGGCGAGGCATGCCCCTTCCGCATATCCAAAAGAGCAGAGAATCAACGCTCCAAAGAGCGCCAGATCGGCAGGTTGAAGCTTTCCGTATCCTGAGGAGAGTGAGAAGCAAACCACAATGATACTGCCCACAAGACTCGCCCCCCAAAATGCCAGTGATGGCCGCTCATGAAATCTTAGATAACCCACCATCGCGGTTCCCAATGGGAGCAGCCCCAATACGACCGCTCCGTGGGAGGCCTCAACCCTTTGCATCACCCATGCACTGAGATTGGAAAACCCAATGATCGCACCGAAGGAGACGATCAGAAGCCTCTTCATTTGTAGTCTGCTTGGGAGAGGTTGCCGAGTTTGCCAAAGCAACATGCCCGCAAAGAACGAAGCAATCGCAGTGCGTCCCATTCCTACAATCAGTGGATCGATGGAAGCCACCGCCACCCGGGTCGCAGGCAGCGTGAGACTGAAACACAGAGTTCCAAGCAAACCGAACAACATGCCATTTCGTCCTTGCCTGGGTGCTCTGGCACCGTGACTAGGGGGACTGCTAACAGCCTCCTTAGCATCCTTGGGTCGGGGAGTTGTTCTCGCCTGGATAGGAGTGCTTTCTGAGGGATCAGCACGACACTCTGCAAAAGCCTCACTCATGGCTTCGGATATGACCGGAGGCAGTTTGTTCTGGAGTGCCTCACATCGTGCCTCATTACAAATTTTCATCAGATTCGTCTTCACGATTTGCAGGGCTCAACTCAGTCGGTTTCCCTTCGATCAAATCGGAGTCCGCTGCGTGGAGAGCGTCAATGAGAAGCCTCGCTGGGTTGTCATCGCTCATGACTTTAAGATTTAAGTTGGAGCGCCGCGAGGCGGCCTAGTGTCGCCAGAGCCTCAAGCCTGACCGAGGTAAGGGCCGCTCCACAACTGAGGCGGAGGCAATTTTCAAATTGAAGGGTTGGCGAGAAAATCGTTCCCGGCACCACACTGATGCCATGTAGGATCTACCGCAGAAGGAAGCTTGGATTATCGTCACGACATCCTTCTCAAGGATTCAACCAAACTCTAAAGATCATGATCTCCCTTTTGAAAATCGCGCTATTCCTATTTCTCGTTGCCTGGTCTGGGCTCGGCATCTGGATGGTCGCAAAGTACGCCATCCTCTTTGGGCCGAGTAGTGACCACCCGTCGGAGACCCTCGGCGAACGTTCCTTCGGAGTCGCCCATATTGGAGTAATCTAGTTTGGGTTCTTCGCGCTCGCCACCTACTTTTTCTTCAAATAACCTGACCCGGATATTTCCGGGCCCTGCAAATACTTGGCGAACTCCACCTAAGGCACGGGCTAGCACTTTACGAAGGTCAACCGAAATCTCAAACTTGATCTCTGACTGCCCTGCACCATCGGTCACACAGACTCTCTCCTTTTATCACTTGATTGTGATCAAATCATTGCGAAGTCAGAAAGCCTTTGGGAGCGACTCTGAAGGACGTCGATAGGTGGGGGGTGTCCGCTTAAAACGTTTTAAATGTGAGACCCTAGAGAGAGCATTCACCGGTCCAAGGGCGGCTTCAAAGCCCTCATATTTTTAGCGGGCAGACGATTCACAAAATCTGTTGTTCTCCGGAAATTCTGGGCTCTGTGTGATCAAGCCGTGGTCGTATTGCCCTCTTACGCAATGACGCCATTCACCACTTTCCCCTCCACATCGGTGAGGCGGAAATCGCGGCCGGCATAGCGGTAGGTGAATTCCTCATGATCAATTCCCATGAGGTGGAGGATGGTCGCGTGGAGATCGTGGAAGTGAACCGGTTTGTCCTTGGCGTAGTAGCCGTAGTCATCGGTCGAGCCGTAAACGGTGCCCGGCTTGATTCCACCTCCGGCCATAAACATGGTGAAGCCGTGAGGATTATGATCGCGGCCGTCATTCCCCTGCGCGGTCGGAGTGCGTCCAAATTCACCGCCCCAGAGGACGAGCGTTTCATCGAGAAGCCCACGTTGCTTGAGATCAGAGATGAGCCCGGCGACCGGCTTGTCCATTTCCGCACTGAGCTTTTCGTGCTCCTTTTTCAGGTTGCCATGGGAGTCCCAGTAACGATGAGTGACTTGCACAAAGCGCACCCCCGCTTCGCTAAAGCGACGCGCCATGAGGCATTGCTCGCCGAAGGATTTGGTGGGGTCAACGTCCGCACCGTAGAGTTTTTTGACATGAGCCGGTTCCTTGGAAATGTCCTGCACGCCGGGCACTTCCATTTGCATTTTAAAAGCGAGTTCGTAGGAGGCAATGCGCGATTCCAGTTCGCTGTTTGCACCTCGTTGGACGAGGTGCTCTTGGTTAAACGACGCCAGTAAATCCAACTCCTTGCGTTGCTTGGCGCGGTCGTGAAGCGGGTTATCGATGAAGGGCACTTTCATTTCTCCGGAATTGCCGCCGATGCGGGTGCCACTGTATTTCGCTGGTAAAAATGCCGAAGACCAAGCCCCGGCTCCGCCGTGGCTGCCACTGGGATTGATCGTGATGAAGCCGGGAAGATTTTCGTTTTCACTTCCAAGCCCGTAATTGATCCACGATCCCATCGCCGGGCGCGTGAAGGTATCCGAACCGGTGTGTAATTCCAGGAGAGCCCCGCCGTGGCGCGAGTTCGAACAATGCATCGATTTTACAAAGCAAAGGTCGTCGGCGATGGCGGCGATATTCGGAAGCAGGTCGCAAACCTGCGCGCCGCTTTGGCCGTGCTGTTGGCAGGACCAGGGAGATTTTAAGAGGAGGTTCTTGGACTTACTGGAAGTGATGCGAGGAACTTCGAGAGGAAAGGGTTTTCCGGTATCACGGGTGAGGAGAGGCTTTGGGTCGAACAAATCCACCGTCGAGGGCCCACCGTGCATGAAGAGAAAGATCACGCGCTTGGCCTTCCCCGGAAGAGGGGGCGCTTTGGTCTGCCCAGCGGCCTCACGGGCCAGCATCGCCTGCAAGGCGAGAGCGCCGAAGCCGGTTCCGGATCGCTGTAACATTTCTCGACGGGAAAGCGGGAGTCCCGCTCGATAATGACATAAGCTCACAATGGTTTACTCTACGTATAAAAATTCGTTACTGGAGAATAGCACTCTCGCAAAGGCCGCCCAAGCGTCCTTTGGGTCACCGTAGTCGCTCACAAACTTCTCACCTTGGAGGACTTCTTTTTCGGTAGCCTCCCGGCCCAGGAGGTGCTCGATCAACCAAGCGGTGCGGTCGCGAGCACTCTCACTGCCAAGAGTCGAAATAACGACCTCAGCAAGCGCTCGCGAGGACTCGTGCATCAACTCGCTGTTCATCAAGTAGAGGGCCTGCCCCGCCACCGTGGAGCTGCGACGATTCCCATCCGAGACGGCGGGATCAGCGGTGTCAAAAGCCTTTTGACCATCGTATCCGCTGCTGCGATAGACCGGAAGATAGACCGTTCTCCTCGGCACCAGGGAATGGCTTTGGAGTCGGCCACGATCGACATACTTCGAGGGTTGCACCACTAACATTGAGCCCCCCATCGGCGCGTCGAGGCGCTTCGATTTTAGGAGAATACTGTCGCGAATCACTTCCGCCTCAACCCGTCGGCGCTGCCAGCGCGCGAAGAGTTTGTTTTCCGGATCATACTCCAAAAGTGCGAGATCAGCCTGAGCCGATTGACGATAGGTCGCCGAGTTCATCATGAGGCGATGCATCGCTTTGACAGACCAACCTGATTCCACGAACTTGTGAGCGAGATGATCCAGAAGCTCCGGGTGCGTGGGCGGTTCACCCAGTCCCCCGAAGTTGTCCGGGGTCGGGACGATGCCTCTTCCAAAATGCCAGCGCCAAAGTCGATTCACAATGACGCGGGAAGTGAGCGGATTTTCGGTCGACGTTATCCAACGAGCCAGCTCCAGTCGGCCGCTTTGCTTTTCGGGCATCGCGATTTTCTTCCCATGCGTCCAGGCGGAGGGCACACCGCGGGCAACTTCAGCGCCCAAGGTGAGGTAGTCACCCCGCAGGTGGACTTTGACATTTTGGGTCGGGTCTTCCGTCACTCCCATGACTTTGAATTGGGCCGGCAGGTCTTTCTTAAGAGCTGCGATTTCTTTGCCGAGGCGCTCCTTCTCCTCCTCGGGAGTTTCCTTTTTCTTGTGGACGTCCTCCAGGCGCTTCACCTCTTGCCACCTTTTCTCATCGCTCTCTTCGGTAAGGTTATGCTCGTGAAATTCCGCCACCACCGAGTATTTCGTAAGCGTCTTGGTGGACATGAAAATCCCGGCGAGGCCGTAATAGTCCTCGATGGTGATGGGATCGATCTTGTGGTCATGGCAACGGGCGCACCCAATCGTCATCCCCATAAAAGCCCGACCCATCGTGTCCATTTGCTCGTCGACAATGTCGCGCCGCATCTTATCGGGGTCATCGCACGCCAGCATCTTGGGACCGACCGAAAGGAATCCCAAGCCCACGGTTTGTGCGCGTTTCTCGGCGAGATCTTTTGCGGGGAGAAGGTCGCCCGCCAGCTGCTCAATGATGAATTGGTCGAAGGGCTTGTCTTGGTTAAAAGAAGCGATGACGTAATCGCGATACCGCCAGGCAGAAGGATGCGCAATGTCCTCGTCCATGCCATTGGTATCGGCATAGCGGGCGACATCGAGCCAATGGCGCCCCCAACGTTCGCCATAACGGGGCGACTCCAGCAATTCCTCGATGAGTCTTTCCCAGGCATCGTGGCGTTTGTCCTGAAGAAAGGCCGTGATTTGCTCGGTCGAGGGAGGGAGCCCGTGAAGATCGAGATAAGCACGTCTCACCAAAGTGCGTTTCCCGGCAGACTTGGTCGGAAGGGAGTCTTTCTTCGCGATCCCCGCCAAGATGAAGCGATCGAGGTCTTCGCGCGCCCATTCGGAGTTGCGGACGACAGGCGCAGCCGGGTCGAGCACCGGAGCAAAGGCCCAATACTTTTCAGCTCCCGAAAGGAAGCCTCCCGCCATTCCGAGGCAAACAATGATCCGACTGAACACCATGGTTCCTACTACCGATCGAGAGGAATCGTTCTATCGGCGGAATATTGCTCCCTGACCTGAACGAAAGTTCTAGTCCCGAACATTAATCAAGCAGCTCAATATCCCGCGGGATGTCTCATGACATGTCCTCTTCCCGGACGTAACGTCGGTTGCCAGCGTGGCCCCTTCCGACCGCCTCCCCAACCGGTGTCGAGTCGCAGACCGGCGACGGTCATGAAGACATGGCCCTTCCGCACGTAAACGGTGATCCACTTCCCCTCACCTCGCTTGCCGTGATGAAAGAACCCCTTGGAAGGCATCTGCCCCTTGAGCAACCCCGCTTCTCTGAGGACATAGGAAACCGCTCCCGAGCAATCGTATCCCGAGTCATTCAGAACGGCATGACCACCGCCCCATTTATAGGATTTATTCTGCAAGCGATTCCCCGCCTCGATCGCGCGCTTCACCGCCGCTGGCGCTCTCTTCGGAGCGTAGGCCAATCCGTTCTGGTATAAGGCCGTTTTTCCGTGCTTAAATTTGTAGACGACCGGATCACGGGCCTTCACTTGTCCTCCACAGGACGTCAGGAAGAGAGCGAGTGGCACAAACAAAAGCTTCCCAAGCAAGATTCTCATGGCCCAGACACTTATCGGAATCACTTCGGACATCCAAATTAATTCAATTATTAATAAGCACCATCCTCAGCGCGCAAATCCCCAAGCCTCAAAATCCCGAGCACCATGGAATTCCTTACTTCGTCCGAAAGACCGCCATCCCCTGCGATTTCTCAAAACACGGCGATTCAAAGAGACCCTCATACACCTCCAAGAACGCTGCCAAGCTTGCCCGATACCTAAACCTTGGCCAAAAGCCGTGAATCATCAAAAGCCCCCTCGGCGCAGGTTGCGGATCGTGATCCTCCCCAATTATCACTCTTGGTATCCCGCTGAAAGGCCACCCACTCCAGGGGACAAAGCGCCTTTAGTTTCCCCTGCTCAATATTCCTCCCAATCTCAATATCACTCTGAGGATAGCGCCACTCACCCAAGATCGAGAGCACCTTCCGCGCGCCCTCCCGCGTGAAGAGGAAGGCATGATTATCGAAGAGAAAATGACACTTCAACCACTTAGGATCATCAGTCGGGCGCGGCGGGTGGTAATGATTTCCACCGAAGAAAACCAAATCCGTGTCCAGTCGGAAAGAATCAGCAAGAACCTCTTCGAAGTCAGGCATGAACGCGACTTCGTCCTCTAGGAAAAACAAGTGACTTTTATCGGTTCGCAAAAACCGCACCTCAAGCCGCTTGGTCAATCGCACCGCAAAGTTCGCCGGAGTCGTTTTTTCAGGATACCTCGCCATCCGTTCCACCAGAATCCGGCTGCCGTCAATTGCTTCCTGAAAGACAATTGGCTGTCCAAGAATTTCACACACTCCATGTTTCAGGACAAACCGGCGATCTTTTCTTCGTTCCAGCGCCGCACAATAAAACGTAAATTCCTTCCTCATCTAATCTTTCAAAAAATCGAAGGGTCAATCGAACTCGCCAAATCTTTGATGTTTGAGGTGCGGCCCAGCCAACAAATTTTCAATCATCTCTCATCCCAAAATTTTGACTCAGCGATATCTCTCGCCAAAAAACCATTTTTGATCCCTGGGAGCTGGTCAGTAAAAACGGATAATTCATTTCCCGAGACATTCTGATACCCCTCCACAAGCTTTGCCACCAAAATGTCATAGGGGGAAGTTTCATAGGGACTACGAGAGCGATCTAAAAGAGGCTTTACGAACGATCGGTTCTTGAAAGGTTGATCGCTTTGGTTTGAGTTTGGTTGGTGCGGTTCTCAGGCGGCGGCGCAGTGACTCGGGGAGGCTGAAGATGGCGCGGATATCGGCGGCTACGGGGAGCCGCATGGAATTTTTTGGGAACGTCGTAAATCGTCGGCTTTTTCACAATGCCATCATCAATGCCCTTAAGGATCTCCCGATGATTTTTAAGGACATCAAAGATGAGAAGGAGAAAGCCAAGGAAACTGCTGATTATAAGAAGATGTCCGGGCAGGGTTACGTGAAACTGTGTGAGCTGGAAATGGCTTACCTCGACGGTGACGAAGACAAGGCTGCTGAGATCAAGGACCTCAGCAATGAGATGCCGGGCATCATCGTGAATGAAACCGGGTAGCCGGGCATCATCGCACCTTGCGAATCGCTTCTCACCACGACAACAAGTGAATCTTGGAATAATAAGCCGGGCGGGATCCAAGGACCTGAAAGAGCCCCTCTCGAAGTTCGGTAATGTCCTAACTATGATGAACTCCATGAAACGCGCCTTCTTCTGGCTTTCTGGAGCTGGCACCGAAACTCTTGAACAGTGCCCGAACTGGGAGCAGCGCAAATACGTGGCCTTTGGTGCCACCGTGCTCGTCCCCTGCGCCTTCGCTTTCATCGCCTGCTCCTACGCCCTCTCCACCCTCGTCGATGATCCCCTGACGATCTACCCTGTCGCCACCGTCTGGGCCCTCATCATCCTCACGATCGACCGAGCTCTCCTCGCCGGATACCGTCCCTTCCTTTCCTGGCACCGCAAGCTCGCCCAATTCTCCCTCCGCCTCTTGGTCGCCGTTCTCATGGGCCTCACCATTGCCCACCCTCTCGTCCTCCTCCTCTTCCGTGACACCATCAGCGTCGAGATTGAAAAAAAACGCGCCACCGACATCGACGAAGTCCGCCTTTCCTATCTCGAACCGAAGGATAGAATCGGGGTCCAGATCGACCAACTCGAGAAAACCGTCGCCGACCTCCGCACCGATTGGAATGAGTCGTTCCAAGCCAAGTTCATCGATCAGGATCGAGAGGGAGCGGAAGCCGCCATCCCCGGTCTCACTGTGGAACAACAAGAGGAACTGGATGCCGCCATCACCAATGCCACCGCCCCATATAGCGGGCGCCTGAAGCTCATCGACAGCCAGTCCACCGAACTCACTCCCCTCTACGCAAAGCTTCAAACCGAACTCGGCTTCTGGCAGACGGAATTCGAACGTGAACTCAACGGCCAGCGCTCCGGACTCCTCGGCGAAGGCCCCCGCGCCAAGTCCATCCGCTCCGACCAACTCATTCCCCGCCGCGAAGAATCAAAACGACTCGGAGCCCTCCTCGAACACCTCACTGCCGAGAAAGCCACTCTCCAAACCCAGATCAGAGAAGCAGAACAAAACGCCATCGGCAGCTTCGAACTCCGTCTCACCGAAATCGAAGCCGCCAACCGACTCGAGAATGAACGGATCGCCACCCTCCAACGTCAGGTCGAATCAGACCAGGCCCTCACCTTCGTCTCCCAACAGAATGTCCTTCGCGAAACGATCAAATTGCAAATCGACACCCGCCTCGCCGAACTCGAGCGCACCCAGAACGGACTCGCCGACGTTTCCGCCGAGGAAAAGGCCCGCCTCACCGCCATCGCAGAGGAACCGCGGCGCGATATCCTCACCCAGACCCTCGCCCTCCATAAACTGTTTCAAGCTGGGAACGAGGGCGGACGCTTCGCCCTCTCCACCTACTTCATCCTGACCGCCCTCTTTATGCTCGTGGATACCATCCCACTCATCGTGAAGTTCTTCACCAAGCCCGGCCCCTACGACACTCTCCTCGACCGCGACGAGATCAGCTTCGACACCGAGCACAAAGCCTACCGCACCAGCCAGAACCGCTACATGGACGAACTTTCGGGAAGCAATCTCAGCGCCGTGACCCGCAACAAGCGACTGGAGCACGCCCTCATCGACGGCGTCGAACATTCCCGTGCTGCCCGGGAGTTCCTCGACTCGATGATTGAAATGGAAAAAGCCTTTGAAGAACGGATGCGCAGCGAACAGGAACTCGCCGCGGAGGCCGGCCCCGAACGCCTCGTCGCCCTCGAAGCGATGAAAAAAAAATTCTACGACGACCTGCACCACCGCATGGAGGTCTTTTTCACCCCCCAACCCACCCCCGCCAGCAATTCCGAGGGGCCAGCCTGAGATCCTAACGCCCCAACCAAGATGACCAAGGTGTCATCCTAAACCAGAAGATGGCTGGTCTCATCCAAATCCCGGCATTACAGGGAAATATCCCGTGCCATGTTGACGTCCTGATCTTCACCCGGTGAAATTTCCACGCCCCTCAACGAGGCCACCCCAAAAGAAGCATCTCCCACAATAACATCATGGCAGCATTCCAAAAAATAAACTACCCTCAGCTCGTCATCAACCCCTCAATCGTAAACTTCCGCTCCTTCCTCACCCGCTCCAAATCCCGGTAACCCAACCCGAACTCTTCGCTACTCACTCTTCACAACCCACCACTCCCATGGCCAACATCCAATCCAAGCGCTGGCAACTCTCCCGCCGCAAACTCCTCCGCGGCTCCGGCGCCACCCTCGCCCTTCCCTTCCTCGAAGCGATGCGCCCCCTCTACGGACAAACCGCCTCCTCCGGCGACCCCGTCCGCATGGCCTGCCTCTTCATGCCCAATGGCGTCCGTCCCGATAAATGGACCCCCAGCGGCAGCGGAAAATCCTTCAAGCTCTCCCCCATCCTGAGCCCACTCGAAGCGCTCAAAGAACACCTCACCGTCATCAGCGGCCTGACCAACAAACCCTCCCACAAGGGTGACGGCCACTACTTCAAAACCGCGGGCTGGCTCACCTGCACCACCATCGCCACCACCGAAGGGTCCGACGTCTCCGCAAACGGCATCTCCATCGACCAACTCGCCGCCGAAGCGATCGGCCGCCAGACCAAACTCCCCTCCATGGAACTCGGCACCGAGCCCATCACCTCCGGCGTTGATCGCAACGTCAACCTCACCCGCCTCTACGGCTCCCACATCTCCTGGAAAAAGCCCGACGTCCCTCTCCCCTGCGAAATCAACCCGCAGAGCGCCTTCGACCGACTCTTCCGCAACACCGATAAATCCGGCAAAGGAAAGTCCGACGACCAATCGGTCATCGACATCGTCCTCGACGACGCCAACTCGCTCAAGCGCACCCTCGGCACCGAGGACAAGCACAAACTCGAGCAATACCTCGAAAGCGTCCGTGAAGTCGAACGCCGTATTGAAAACGAAGCCTCCCAAATCGGGGCCGGCCAAAACATCAGCGAAGCCGCCGCCAAAAAACTCGCCGCCCTCAACAAACGCATCGGCACCGCGATGGGTGGCGACAAGAAGGGCCTCGGCTCGGTTCAGCGCATCGATCACACCGAGCACGCCCGCCTCATGCTCGACCTCATCGCCCTCGCCTTCTGGACCGACTCCACGCGCGTCGCCACCTTCATGTTTGGCAACGCCGTTTCCGGTAAAAACTTCTCCTTCCTCGATGGCGTCAGCGGCGGCCACCACTCCATCTCCCACCACAAGGGCGACGCCAAGCAGCTCGACCAATACGAGCGCATCAACACCTGGCACTCCGCCCAGCTCGCCTATCTTCTCGGCAAAATGAAAAGCCTCCCCGAAGGCAATTCCAACGTCCTCGAGAACTCCATGGTCCTCTTCGGTTCTGGCATCCGCGATGGTAATGCCCACGCCACCAAGGATATCCCCGTCGTCCTCGCAGGTGGAGCGAACGGCCAACTCAAAACCGGCCGCCACCTCAAAGCCGACGACAACGCCCCCCTCGCCAGCCTTTACGTCGGCATGATGAAACGCATGGGCGTCCCCACCAAATCCATCGGCAACGCCAAGAGCGAACTCCGGGGGCTTTAAAAACTCAAAGAAATTTTCCTCTCAAATTCGAGCAGATATCGACGGACTCAAAATCACCGCCGGAACCCATCGCCAACCCTACCGGGACCTCCACCGCCTCCTGAGCCGGAAATTCCCTTACGCCATCTTTTATCAATTTGGGGAAACTCATGGATTAATCGTAGCAGTCATCGACTGCCGCCGTGATCCAAAATGGATCACATCCCATCTGGACCAAATTTCACCATGACCGCCCTGTGGAGGGTGGGTGGCATGCCCCTTGGGGACATTCTATATTTCTCCACCACATGAAAAACGACACCTTATCCTTTTCTGACTACTCCTCGTCCTCAGCGGGGTCCTCGTCAGCTCTTGGTGGATTTCAAAACGCCCACCTCCCGCCGCACAAACCGAATGTCAGAAATCACCCGACACCATCAAAGTCACGATCGCTGGTGAGGTCACCAAGCCTCAAATCGTCAATCTCCTACACGGAACCACCCTCAAACAAGCTTTGGATCAAGCAGGCGGAATCACCCCATACTCCGCGCCCACTCGCGTCAAAGTTTATCAAAATGGACAGGTCTACACGATCAACCTGAAAACCAAAAACGACCCAGCCCTGGTCGAAGGCAGCCTGATTATTGCTTCCATTTCACAAGGGATGGAGTGCCAAAGCCATAAAAATTATATTATTCGAGGCCGTAAAAATTTAAGCCTCGCGCAGCTCGAAAAAGCTCTCGCCCCCCAATTTGATGGAACATTCGTAAAGAACTACTGGAACGGTCAAGAGAACCTCGATCTTCGACGCGATCACAAGACATCCTTCCGCCGCTTTTCCATTCAATCGGCAAAGGATCCGATATCTTATTCCAGCCCGGAAGAGCAGATATTCACCTACACCATTACGGCTCGTCCCTCACGCTCCGATAATCCGCCAACTTCGGATGTGCGTAAATTCATCGACGCCCTCTCAATCTTAGTCGATGGAGAACTTAAGAAATAGAACTCCGCACCGCAAAATCCAAGGCTCATTGATCAGAGCCAACGTTAGTAATGACCCCAAACCTTTTTCTAAACCCCTCCACCCAATCCATCGAGAACGGGCGGATTTTTCACTCCAAATACCTTTCCCAAATGTTCCGCAAACTCTCTCTCACCACCATCCTCGGTCTGGCCTCACTCGAAGCCGGCATCGATTCCAATCTCGTCGGCTACTACTCCTTTGAAGCTGGCTACACCAACGAAATCACCACCGGAGGCCTTCCCAACGGCACCGCCGTCAAGTCACCCTCGACCGCCACTCCCGGTGGCCAGGTGGGTAACGCCATGTCCCTCCAGGGAGCCGACAACGACCACATGAACCTCCTCGCCAGCTTCGGAACCGGCGGCACCCTCGGCGAGAACTTCACCATAAGCGCCTGGTATCGACTCAACCATCCCATCACCTCACCCAGTGGCTCGAGCCGCTCCTTTGTTTTTGAATCCAGCAACGACCACGATGTCTCCTTCGGCATCCGCGACCTCGGACTCAAGAACGCCGGAATCAACGACGGTCAGTCCTACACTCAAACCTCGTTCCTCAACCTCGCCGATGCCGCCCTTCCCGGCTGGCACCATGTCATCCAAACCTACACCTCAGCCGGAGGCACCACCACCATCAGCACCTCCCTCGACGGGTCACATTCCGGTGACCTCACTATCCCCACCGCAAACCTCAGCGGCAAGGGATTGAACTTCGGCGCGAGTCGCAGCAGCACCACCGACCGCGGATTCGATGGCCTCATCGACGAAGTCGCGATCTGGGACCGACACCTCGACACCTCAGAACTCGCCACCGTATTCGCCCTCGGACTCAACGGACAAGCTCTCACCAGTTCCGACCCCACTCCCACCGCGCCCACCATCTCATCCTTCACCGCCACGCCCGATACTGTCCCCCTTGGCGGGATCACCACTCTCGCGTGGAATGTCACCGGAGCCACCTCCGTCACCGTCGTCGATGAACTCAACAGTCTCCCATCTTCCGGCAGCCAAGCCGTGGTCATTGACTCCCCAAAAACCTTCACCCTCGTCGCCCTCAACGACCACGCCGTCACCACCCAACAAGTCACCCTCTCGGTCAATGGCCCCACCGACCCTGTCGGCCCCTATCTCGGCACCGTCAAAACCACCGAGGCTTACTTCCTCTATCGTCCCGGCCAACAGGAAATCGACCTTCGCCTCACCGCCATGACTCCTGCCGGAGCAGTCGTCACCTCCACTGATTCCCAAAGCCGCGCCGCCAACGACCACGTGGCCCAATTCCACCTCACCGGACTCACTCCTGAAACGACCTACCGCTACAAAGTTGAGAAAATTAATGCCGACACCAGCACCACGCTCTTCGCCGGTGACAACGCCGACCACCAATTCACCACCGTCTCGACAACCCGCATCGGCAAAGTCGTGACCGCCGGCTTCATTTCCTGTGCCAATGACACCTCGTTCGGAGTCTGGGAGGAAATGGCAAACCACAACCTCGACCTCCTCTGCCTCGCTGGCGACACCCCCTACATCGACACCGCCGATCTCAATCTCATCCGCCAAAAACATCGCCATTTTCTCCAGGTCCCCACTCTCGCCGCCCTCGGAAGAAACGTCTCAACGGTCGGCACCTGGGATGATCACGACTTCGGGCTGAATAACGGAAACGGAATCAGCACCGCCGATCGAAAAACCCTCACTCGCCAGGTCTTCACCGAATATCGCGCCCACGACAAATACGGCCTCAACAACGAAGGCATCTATCACAAAGTCGACATGGGTGCGATGGAGGTCTTCCTTCTCGACCCACGCTGGTTCTCGCAAACTGAACCTTCTCCGGTCGATCCCAATCAATCAACCTGCTTCGGCTCCATCCAGTGGCAATGGATGCTCGACGCCATTCGCAACTCCAAGGCCCCCTTCAAAGTCATTCTTCAGGGCCAAATCTGGCAAGACAAAAAGAACTCGGAGACCGATGACATGTTCACTTACTACGCCGAGCGCGACGCCCTCCTCGACACCATCAAAAATGAAAAAATCCCCGGCGTCGTCCTCTTCGGCGGAGACATCCACGTGGCCCGCTACCTCCGCCATCCCCAGCGGGTTGGCTACGACCTCCACGACTTCATCATGTCGCCCGGTCACAAAAGTGTGATCGCTTCCCTCAACGTCTATCATCCCTCCATCGAGTGGAGCCGCGAACGCGCAAACCAGTTTCTCACCATGACGGCCGACACCACCAAAACCGTCCCCGAACTCACCGTCCGCTCCCTCGATGCCGACGGAGCCACCAACCTCAAAATCGTCATTCCCTACACCGATCTTTCGCCCAGAAAAGGGAATGGCCTCGCGAAAGACCTCCGCGCCCTCTGGACTTTCGACGGAGATGCCAAGAACGCCTCCGTCCTCGGCGACCGCATCGATGGCACCCTCGAAAACGGAGCCACCATCGACCCCGCCAACGGAGTCCGCGGAGGTGCCCTCAACCTCACCCGCGCCGGAAGCCAATACCTCAGCGTCCCCCGCAGTTTCCTAGACGATAACACCCCCGTCTACACCGTCTCAACTTGGAGCAAAGCCACCACCCTCCCCGCGCACGGCTCCACCGCCCGCCACTTCCTCCTCGAGAGCAAGGTCAACAACCACGCCGGCCTCCCCAGTGCCTCGACTACCGGCTACGCCATTTCGGTAGGACTTCGACCTACTTCCGACCCACAGAAAATCAACCTGCAACTCAATACCGAAACCCTCAGCCCCAAGCCTGTGGGATCGCAGGCAGCACCTGGTGTTGCCGCCCAGGGCGGTTTCAATTTCGAGGCCGACCGCACCCTCTTCTCCGACTGGACCCACCTCGTCGCCACCTTCGACTCCACCAAACTCCGGCTCTTTCTCAATGGTTCCCTCGTCATCGAGCACCCCCTCCCTATCGCCGGACCCGTTGCCGAAAATGGAGGCCTCGTCATCGGCGGGCATCGCTCCGGCACCGGTCGCAACTTCGATGGCCTCATCGAC
>JBLIDI010000026.1:0-22547 GCA_047634075.1 Akkermansiaceae bacterium | reverse complement strand
GCTTCGCGCGCTTCCGCTACGCTTCAGCGCGCGAAGCGCATCCTAGCGTGTGTCAAGATCAGTCCGCTTTTACAGACGAAAGATTACACCCCCCAGCTCCCGCCCCGATGACATCACGCCCTTTCGTCTCCGACTCTTCCTCGACAAGCTTCCCGACACCAAAGCCCAAATCAAATCCTTCAAGGAATACCTTTGTCGCCTCAACCAAACCGACAACCTTCGTGAAAGTGGAATCATCGTGGAGCCTCAAGCGATCTCCGAAATTGACTCGAAAGACTATGTCCTTCTCCAATGCGTTGACATCATCCTTGGCGCGATGGCGTTTCGCATGAACGACATGCACCTCATCAAACCTCCCGGAAAGCGTATCCGCGGGAAACGAACGATTGCCAAGGATCGACTCTACAAAAACATCTACGGCGAAATCTCTCAAATCGTTGCCCTTAAGGGAGTCAAAAACTACGACCCTAAAAACGGCAAGCATTACACGAACTATCCCCACGACCGCTGGACCGATCCCTTCCGCAACTGGCTATTCAAACCCAGTAACAAATAAAAAGCACTCATGAAGGCCTACATCAATATCCGACGTAAACGTTGGACTTCGACCCTCCTGAGTGCGCCAATCAATTACGCCTTGGCCCGCGACCAGTCAAGGTGTTTTTCTCCAACGAAGCCCCGGGCTTGGCTGAAATCCTAGGAAATGAACGAAGACCACGCCCCCCTTGAAGTCATCACTAGCCAATGATTTACAACGCTTCACGCAAGGTGGGAGGAAAGACCGCTCTTCTAAAAATCCTTCATCAGTGGAGCTGCGCAGATGAAAGTAAAGAGTATTTGAGCCTCAGGAATCAACTCCGAAAAAACACGTTACTTGGTGAAATCTTCGCGCAAATCAAAGAAGGAGAGCCCTACATTGAAGTCTTTCAAGACCCTTGCAACCCGCTACCGGAGGTGAAAGTTACCTACGGTCACTGCTATGGAGGGACTTGCGGGGCAGCCCATACCCATTCTTTCCAGAAGATCAACGGCGCTTGGGAAATTCTTCCGCGCCGAGGCGAACTTCTAATCCACTGAATTTAGAACCTGTTTGCGGTGAATCGCATTAACCTAGCTCATCTGCAGGCAGCATCTCATCGAAAAAGAACCCTTTCCCGCGATAGCTCAAAGCGGGAAACCTTCTCTTTGACTGGAAAAGACCGAGCAGTAGGTCGAAAAGGTAAAGACCTCCCAAAATTTCCCGCAATAGATACCGCTAAACCCCGCATTTAGGGGCATTCCAGCGGTATTCGAAACCGACCGGCCTTAAAAGGCGAAAGCCCTTAACTCGTTGTGAATTAAGGAATTTTATTGGTTACGGGTGTAGGATTTGAACCTACGAGCTTCAGGTTATGAGCCTGACGAGCTACTTGGCTGCTCCAACCCGCGATTCTTTAACCACCCCTTGCGAGGTGGGCGGAACCTAGGACGATTTGGAAAAATGCCCCCATCAGAAGGGCGATTGGCTTGAGGATGGTTAGATGGGGCGAGCTTGCTGGAGGAGCTTTAGGGCGCGGGCTGGGTAGGATTGGTAGGTGTCGAGCCAACTGCTCAGGTTTTTCGTTTCGTCGAAGGGGATAATCGCGAGCAGCGCGTTGCGGGTCAGGACCAGGTTCTGGGCTGCGTTCACCCGACGGTGTCGATGGTCGTCCTCAACCCACTGACAGGTGTCTTTCTTGTAGTGGTTTTTGTTCTCAACTCCCCAGTGGTTTCGGATCACTCCGGCGGCTTGCTTCTGCTTTCGAGGGTCGTCCTCGGGGCTGAGACTACTCAGGAAGTTGCGAGTGTTTTTCCGGACTTCAAGGTCGGGATCTTCGAGGTCTTTGTTGTCCACCCAGGTGCGTTGGCACTCGAAGGTGCTGCGCGCATAGGGCAAGCCGGCTTCCACCGGGCTGATCGGTGCGTAGATGTATTTGCGGTTGTCCAGGCGCCCGTGACCCGCTTCGGTCTGGTCTAAAAAGGGGGGACTCCCTGGAGGGCCGCTTGGGAGGCTTTGACTCGATCAGAGGTGTTGTCTTTGGTCCCGACGAGGTAGTCGCCTCCTTTTTGAGCAATGACCCGGAGGGTGTTCTGCTTGTTGTGAAGTGGGTCAATCGTGACGATTTTGTTGGCGAGGATGACTTCTTCGCTGCTCAAAAGCGCGCGCGCTTCACTGACTTCGCTGTCTTCTTTTTTGCCGGTGGCTGCTCTCATCGCGACGGGGCGCCCGTCCTCTTGGCGACAGAGGGTCACGATCAGACCTGGGAAAAGCCCTTGGTGTCTCCGGCAAGCTGCCAGTTGGTGACTTTGTAAACGGTCCCGGCATGGCTCTCGGGATCGCTGAAACTTTCGGCCAACAAGGGTTCGTAGCCGTGAATTTGGTGCCATTGCGAGGTGACTGATCGCAGGGCCAGGCCGAGGGATTGGGATGCGAGATTGGGCCGTCGGGCTTTCTCCAAAACGAGGAAGCGGCGGAGTTGCACCACGAGTTTGAGCCGGTGTGAACGCGTGACGGGGTCCCAGCCGATGGTTTCATCCCGGCCCTTGAGATGCCACGCGGCGGCACACCAAATGAGCACGGCGACGACCTGGCCGTCTTCACGAATGAACTGGCAGAGGCGATCGCCCGCTTCCCGCCCAGCCCCCAAAAAGTGTTCTTCATCCAGAAGTTGATGAGCGACTTCCCAATCGGTGGAAGTTTGCGCGACGGCAATCTGGAGTGCGGGTGGTTTTGCGCTGGTTCTTTCAACGGCAGGATCTGCATTGAGGTATCTCACTGACCAAAGCACACCATTTCCGTGCTCATTTGTTTAGTGGAAAATATTTCCCCGTGACGTAAGCGATGAGGAGGTTCAAGCCAATCGCCCTTCGTTTTCAATATCAGGGCGTTTTAAGACTTTCCAAGCCCCTCATGAGCAAGTGAGACTGTTCGCCCTCTTCATCTTTCTGGCACAAAGAATCATCTCACAGACCTACGACGAGACCTTCCTTAATGGACGACCCCAAAAAACAACACCGTCGCCGAATCCTCCTGGAGATCGAAACCGCCATCGCTCCGGGTCGCGATATGCTCCGTGGCATCGCCAAGTTTTCGGGCGAAATCCACCGTTGGGATATCCACCACAATGCCGGAAATTGGGCTCTCCATGGAAGCATTTCAGGCCCGTCCCACATCGAACCCCTTTCACCCAACCATCACATCGATGGCGTCATCACCCGCATCTACGATGAAGCCGGCCGCGCGCGCGCGCACGAACTCATCTCCCAAGGCATTGTCGTTGTCGACATCCTGGGCGATCACCTTGATCGCTCGCTTCCTCTCGTCCACACCGATGACAACGCCATCGCCAAGGTTGCCCTCCGCCACCTCATCGAGCAGGGCTTCGGACGCTTCGCCTTCTGCGGCATCGCCGACACCCGCTGGTCGGTCCAACGCGGCCAAAGCTTCAGCCAGGAAGCCGAAAAACTCGGCGTCGAAACCTCCTCTTTCACCGTCTACAAATCCCATCAAAAAAACGACCACCGCGATGCTGAACGCATCGAGGAGTGGCTCAAAACCCTCACTCTTCCCCTCGGCATCTTTGTTTCCTGCGATCACATCGCACCCCTCCTCCTCAACGCCTGCGCCCGCCTCGGCATCACCGTCCCCGAAGCCCTCGCTGTCGTCGGAGTGAACAATGACACTGTCGCCTGCAATGTCTGCAGCCCCACCCTTTCCAGCATCGATGCCGCCCACTTTGAGGTCGGCTACCGCGCCGCCCGCCTCCTCAACGATCTCCTCGAAGGGATCCCACCCGAGTCCAACACCATCCTCGTCCCGCCCAGTCGCCTGATCGTCCGGGGATCCTCTGGCGAACTCGCCATCAGCGACCCCCTCATCGCCCGCGCCGCCCGCTTCATCAATCGTAACGCCGGCAGCTCAATCGGCGTCGATGACGTCGTGGCCTCTGTCCCTCTTTCCCGCCGCGAACTCCAACGCCGCTTCCGCAGCGTCACCGGGCGCACCATCCACGCCAGCATTCTCGACGCACGTATGAACATCGCGAAATGCCTCCTCGGCAACCCGGAATACACCGTCGATGCGGTCGCCGAACTCTCCGGCTTCGGCAGCCGCCAACACTTCGCCAAAACCTTTAAAACCCAAACCGGCGTCACCCCCGCCAATTACCGCCGCGAGCAACCCCTCTCCTAACTCTCTCCACAATGAAGCACCTCCTCCTTCTCTTCCTCCTCACCTCCGCACTCCACGCCATCGGCACCCGCGTCACCATCCACACCGACAAAGGCACTCGGCAGGTTCGAAAATCTCTTGGCGAAGGCCTCTCTTCCCAAAATTCCAGCACCCTTCACCTCACTTTTGCAAAAGGAGAATCTCCAAAGTCCCTCTCGGTGCAATGGCCCTCCGGAAAAACCACCAAACACCCGATCACGAGTAAAACGACCTCTCTCAGCCTGACCGAACCCGCCGCCGGCCCCTAACGCGCAAGCAAGAGCCGCACCTGCGACAGGGTTGGCGTTCCTTCCATCATTTCCAGGACATTCCCCTCCCCGTCCAGAATCAAAGTTGTCGGCAGAGGATGCTCACCGAAGGCCTTTTCCATGAGCGCCTCGACCACCTCACGCTGCCCTTCCGACATCGGATCGAGAATCTCATAAGGCGGATTCACCTCCTTCTGAAATCCCTCCCGCTTGCTTCGATCATCCTCGGGATCGACCGGCAAACCAAAAAACCGCCCTGCCTACAATGGCAGCGACCAAATCAATCAGGGCACGGAAGCCCGTTTCCTCTACAATTGGAGCGCCACCTTGGTCTACGATGGTCACGTTTACGATAACATCCGCTTTCGCCTTCGCGGAGCCAATGGACGATACCAGGGAGCCGGCAAGCGCTCGATGCGAGTCCGCTTCAACGATGGCAGTTTTCTCGAAGCCCGGAATCAAGACGGCAAAAAGTTCTCCCAACCGTGGCGCACCCTCACCCTCGGCAAAGGAAACAGCAACCGAAATACCATGACCTTCGGTCTCAACGAGGCCGTCAACTACCGGCTCTTCCAAATGATGGGCGTGCCCGCCGCCAACCCGCTCTACATCCAATGGCGCGTCATCGACGACGCGGCCGAATCCCCTGACCAATGGCGCGGAGATTACCACGGGACCTACTTCGTTTCGGAAACATACGACGTCCGCTTCCTCGAAGAACACGACCTCGAAAAAGGCAATCTCTACAAGCTCATCAACCAAACTCAGAACTGGCAAAAACAGCAACGCTACCAGGCCAAGTTCGCGCCCTTCGATGGCAGCGATCACAACACCATCGAGAACAACCTCGATGGCAACGACTCCCCTGGGACACCGATTCCAGTTGGGGCCCGACTTACAACAGCGGACATGATGTCGTTTACAATTCTCTCTTCGCTGCCACCGGTGGCAGCAGCGATAATGCCAGCAACCCCACCCTCTGGCCCGCCTACTACAACACCGTCCGCGAAATGCGCGACCTCCTCTGGCAGGAAGATCAGGTCGGACAAATCATCGATGACACCGCCGCCATCATCTCTCCACACGTCGCCGCCGACTTCGCCCGCTGGAAAGGAGCTCCCTCCGATGCCGGAAACTACAACCACCTCGGCGGACCGGGCCTCAACTCTCTCAATGGCTACCTCCAGGACATGAAAAATTTCGCCTTCACCGGCGGGTCGTGGCCCGGCGGAAACGGCTCCGTCATGGCCCAAGCCAATGACAACGGCCTCTCCTTCCAAACCACGGCCTTCTCCGATCCCCAAGGCACCGGAACCTTCGGCGCGCTTGAGTGGCGACTCGCCGACCGAACCGACCCCTCAGCGCTCGAAATCACCGCTTCATGGGAATCTCGCGAGCTCACCTCATTCGCAAGCACCCTCAGCATTCCCACCACCGCCGTCCGCTCGGGCTCGACCTACCGCGCCCGCGTCCGCCACCAGGATAACTCCGGCCGCTGGAGCCATTGGTCCGCCCCTCTCGAGTTTACCACCACCCTGCCAGATATCTCCCACTACCTCGGTAGCCTTGTCATCACCGAAGTCATGTATCACCCCGCCGATCCCACCCCGGCCGAGATCGCCGCCGGGTTCGACAACGATGACCTCTTCGAATACCTCGAACTCAAAAACGTCGGCGCTACCCCGCTCGACCTCACCGATATCCGCTTCACCAAGGGCATCGATTTCGACTTCATCAACGCCCCCCAAACCATCCTCAACCCTGGCCAAGTCATCCTCGTCGTCCGCAGCATTCCCGCCTTTGAGATGCGCCACGGCAACGGCCTCCTCATCGCCGGGGAATGGGACCCGTCCGACAAGCTCAACAACAAGTCCGACCGCGTAAAACTCTCCTTCGGGGCAGGCGACACCATTCGCGATTTCACCTACCTCGAGACCTCACCTTGGCCCGTCGCGGCCGATGGCAATGGCAACTCGCTCACCCTCTTGAACCCAGGCGCCGTCCCCGACCACGCCCTCGCCTCCAGCTGGCGCGCCAGCTTCTCAAGTACGGGAACCCCTGGAATTGATGAATCCGATGAACCCTTCGCCGACTGGCTCGCTTCCCAAGGCGAATCCGACCCTGCCGCCTCTTTTAGGGGCTCCACGCTCAGTAACCTCCTCGCCTACGCCCTCGGAGCGGACCTTCTCGCCTCCGCCTCTCCTCAAGAAGCTCTCCCAACCTTCACCATTGTCGAGAAAAATTACCCCGCTCTTACCTTCCACCTCCGCCAAGGCAGTAATCCCCTCACTTACCTCGTCGAAGTCTCCAACGACCTCGAGACTTGGCAAAGCGGCCCCGCCCACACGAGTCAATTCGGTAGTATGACCGACAACGGAGACGGCACCGCCACCCTCACCATTCGCTCCACCACCACCATCGCTTCCCACCAATTTCTCCGCCTCCGCGTCATTCATCCGTGATGAAATGCCATCGCCGAAAAACAGACCCTCCAACCTATCCATCCACGCCTCCACAAAACTCGTCTGCTCAAAAAATACGCAGGAAGGTATGAAACTATTCCGCCCGTAAGTCCTTCCTCAATCCAAGCGTATCTCTAATCATGAAGCTTTTCGCTCTCCTCTTCACTCTCTCCCAATTTGCTTTCGCCACTCCTTGGGAGAAAACCTTCAAACCAACACCGGGATGGCAGACCAGCGCTGTCGCCGAAGTCCGGGATAAGAGCATTGAAATTCAAACATCAGGAAAGCCCTTCTTCACCAACGCCGCCACTCCCAAAAAGGGCGGGTACTTGCCAACGATTGCGCAATTCGGCGACTGCACCGTCGAAGCGCAATTTCTTATCCCCAAAGGCTCGAACTCCGGGATCTACCTCCAGGGACGCTACGAGATTCAAATCCTCGACAGCCACGGCAGGGAGAAGCCCACCGACGGCGACATGGGAGCGGTCTACCACCGCTGGGACGACAAACGGACTCCGAAGGGCTTCGAAGGACATCCCCCCAAAGTCAACGCCGCCAAGCCCGCCGGTGAGTGGCAAATACTCGTCATCAAATTCCGGGCCCCCCGCCTTTCCAACGATGGAACCGTCCTCGAAAAGCCACGCTTTCTCTCAGTTCATCTCAACGGAAAACTGGTCCAGGAAAACGTCACCGTCCACGGACACACTCGCTCCGCCCAACGCCAGGGCTTTGCCGACAAAGACCACATCTTCATCCAAGGCGACCACGGCCCCATCGCCTTCCGCAAGTTCGAAGTCACTCCCGAGAATTTCTAAGCCCCCAAATCACAAAGGTTCTCGAACGGATTGCTCGCGGCGAACTCATCCTCTCTTCCAGTATTATTAATCTCAGCCAAGACCTATCCTTCCCTCACCTCGCCTGCCTTCTGCTTTCCAAAACCGACTCGCCCCGCTTCCAAGAATGCCTCAAAAAGGTCGAAGCCCTCAAACCCGAATACCCAGACGACAAACTCGCCCTGCTCGTCGCTCGCTCAATTCGAGCCAAAACCAATCTCCTTCCCGAAACCATCTTCGACTCACGTTCGACCCAAAACTGCTTCGGAGCCCTTTCGGTTCTCGAAAAAACAGCGCACCCAAAAGGCCCTCGACCTCGTCAGCACCAAGGGCACGACCCACGATTGCGCCGCGATCCGTGAAGAATCCATCTTCACCATCGAACGTATGACCGGGAAAAAATGATATCACAACGGCAAAAACGAACGCGCCGAATGGCATGCCAAGGATATCCATGAATGGTGGCGCAAAAACAAAGCCACCTTCCAATTTTCAACTGGAATAATGCAATCATTAGCGTGGTCATCGAGATTTTCGGCTTGGAAAATTCCTGCCACAGGTCTGTCGGATTTTCACGTATCGTCAAGGGGCGTCAAGGGGCGTCAAGGGCTTTCGCCTCGCGCGATTTCTGAAGTTCCGGGGTAAGGTTTCCTTGGGGGAGAGGAAGTGGGAGAGGGATGATTTTTGGAAATCACTCGGGATATCTTCGTCCCTCAGGCCGATTCATTCCCTCACCGTTCTTTATCAAGTTCTTGGCGCAGGCGATTGCACCCCTTCGGCACTCAAAATACGGATTGACTCGCTTCAATATCCACAATTGCGAGGAAACGCCTCGTCAGAGCCAGATGCACCTCTTAGGTTCGCTCTCATGAACGCTAAAGCCCCTCTTTTACTTGCTCTCCTCCTTCCATCACTGACCTGGGCGGATCAGAAAACGGCGCAAACTTGGACCGACCCCGTTGTTGCCTTAAAGGAGAATCCTGATTTCGCAATTCAGGGAGAATACCATCGTAAAGCCTCCCCTCTTGGTGCACAGGTCGTTGCGCTCGGTAACGGAAAATTCGATCTTTACGTTCTGGAGGGCGGGCTTCCCGGACTCGGATGGGACAAGGAAAAATCCCGTATCAAACTCACCGGCACGCGCGAAAAGGGCACGACCACCTTTGCCGCCGACAAAGGGGTTTCAGCCCTTCTAAAGGGAAAAACTCTGACGATTCAGCGGGATCGCAAGGACGCCGTCAAAGTCTCCCGGATCGAGCGCACCAGCCCCACCGTCGGAGCGAAACCACCCAAGGGCGCGACCGTTCTCTTCGACGGGACAAGTGTCGAACATTGGGAGAACGGTCAAATGAAAGACGGGCTCCTGCAAGCCACCGGAACCCTCAGCAAACCGAAGTTTAAAGACTATCAACTCCACCTCGAATTTCGCACCCCCTACAAGCCCTTCGCCCGCGGTCAACAACGTGGCAATAGCGGTGTCTACTTCGGTGGCCGTTGGGAAACCCAGGTCCTCGATTCCTTCGCTCTCGATGGTAAAATGAACGAGTGTGGCGGGATCTATTCCATCTCCGAACCCGACGTGAACATGTGCCTCCCGCCCCTCACTTGGCAGACCTATGATGTCGATTTCACCTCGGCCAAGTTTGACAAAAACGGCAAGCGAATCGCGTGGCCCCGCATGACGGTTAAGCTCAATGGCGTGATCATTCACAATGACCGCGAGCTTCCGAAAGACCTCACCACCGCCGCTCCCGGCAAAGGCCCACTCACGGACGAAGCCCTCCCTGTCTATCTTCAGAATCACGGAAACCCCGTCGTCTTCCGTAACATCTGGGTGCTCCCGCAGCACTAGGGTAGGGGAAGAACGTTCCACCCCATCTCATAGCCCAATGGGCTCGCGTCATTTAGACCAGGATTGGCGGAGTCTCCCCCAGGTCAGGATCGTCGATATTTTCCAACCCCAAAGTTGTTGTATCACGTAACGAAGATGGAGGCAGCTCCGAGCTAAAATACCGAACCCCTTCGGGGTTGGCAAGAAACGGTCTCAAACCAAAGCGTGAGCGTTGTCTCATTCAGGAAGAGGCCCCTGTTTGCGGAGGCTTCACCGAGGAAGAAGGAGAAAAGGAAGAGAGTCCGTGTTTTCATTTCGTTTTACCCTGCCTGACAGGGATGAGATTGAACACCCTTCTACCAATTGAAAAATAAGGACGCTATCGTTCCGATAACCCACAAGACGAAGAGCCAAATGATCCCGAGATAGAATTTTGCGAGGAAGCTCCCAATTCCAAACCGAGTGCGACATGCCTTGCATTGATAGTCGATTGGACTCGATGCTTGATGAATCGCCGCAAAGGGTAATGCCGTGATCACCAGACAGCCCGATGGATAGACGGCATATCGCTTTCCAAGACAAACGACCAGCAAGTCAACGCCACACTTTGGACATCTTTCCTTTTTCAGAATCACTCCATTCGAGGACGTTTTGACTGACGAACTCCAGGTATTGGCGTTCGGAAACATCTTTGTTTGTTTTCAATCGCGCCGCATGATCGAAAGGACTCATCCGTTTAAAAAAATCATCTCGGCTCGTGAGGACGACCTTGCCTTCAGCGGCAGAAGCAAAGGAGATCGTCGCCCCCTCGTCCAGCGTCAACTGCCCTTGCAAGGGGGATTCCCAGCGACAATTAGAATCGCTCCTTAATGAACATATTGCAGCCACGCAATCTCCCGGCGAAGAAAGGGCGACCAGACAAGTAAGCGTGAATGCTTCCATGGCCAGAGGTGGAAATATAAAGAGCAGAACGGCTCTCTATTTCGAGGAGCGTAATCTTCATTCTGTTCTCTTAATGATTCTCTCACAAGTAATAAAACCTAAAGCCGGACCTCGAGAATCTTACTCTTCACCGCCGGCATTTCGGTGACATCGATCGTGTTCGATCGTCGCAGGATACTCAGGAGCACCCCCACCATCGCGAAGCTGAAGACCAAGCTAGACCCACCGTAGCTCACAAAAGGAAGCGGCAGTCCGGTGTTCGGAAGCGATGCTGTGGTCACGCCGAGATTCATCATGGCCGGGATGATGAGAGCCGAGGTGAGCCCGATTCCCAAGACTCCTCCAAAGCGGTCGGAAGCTTGCATGGAAATCCCCAAACCAATCAGGAAGATGACCACGAAGCAAAAGACCACTCCCATCGTCACGAAAACCCCCAGCTCTTCGCCGATGATTGGGAAAATAAAGTCAGTATGATGCTCGGGAAGGCCCATCTGTTTGACCACGCCATTTCCCAAGCCCATCCCATTCATTCCGCCATTTCCGAAGGCTTGAAGTGAGAGCCATTGCTGCCAAGCTGCCCCCTCTGGATTAGCATCGAGATCAAGGAAAGCCGTGATACGCTTCATCCGGTTATCATTTCCCTGAACCATCTGGGAGAGGACTAAAACAGCAACGATCATCGCACTGCCAAGATAGCGAACTCTCGTTCCCGAGACGAAGAGAACGATCAAGCCCGCTGCGCCAAGTCCGGCCGCGGTGCCCATGTCCCATTCGAAAAGAATCAGCAGTAAGGGAACCCCCAGAATCATCGAAGGAATAACGAAACCACGAAGAAAGCTTTTGGTCTCTGCCTGATACTTCGCGAACCACGATGCGAGCGCAATCATGGCAACCAACTTGGCCGGCTCCGAGGGTTGGAATCGGCCAATCACCGGAAGAACGATCCAACGGTTTTCACCTCCCGCGGCATCACCAATTCCCGGGATGTAGCAAAGGATCAAGGCGATACAGACCGCGACAAAAAGGGGCCAAGTCAACCTCTGCAAAATCCGGTAATCCAAAAGCGCCATGATCGTCATCACGACGACACCGATCCCTAGCCAGAGGGCCTGTCGAACAAGAAAAGAGTATTGATCCGAGGAGGCATCCCACTTCGCACTCGCACTCGCCAGCATCACCAACCCCAGCGTGATGAGCGCAGCGACCGCGAGACATAAGATGATGGATGCTCCTTTTCCCATTTTAAGTAGAACGAATGATTAGCGACTTATCGGAACTCTTAAAGAGGCTCCAATTTTGAGAGCACTCACATTGACTCCGGGATTGGCACGCTTAAGGTCATCAACCGAGACCCCATTATTCAGGGCAATCCGCCAGAGAGTTTCACCACTTTTCACAGTATGCGTTTTGGTTCCGGCCCGAGCTGATGGAGTCACCCGGTCATCGGAAATGGGACGGATCAGAACGGGCTCGTCAGTTCTTCCCGATTCGGCGGATGAGCCACCCACAGCGACACGAGGACCAGGCTCGCTGCCGGGCAAACTTTGATCATCAGTGGTCTGGATCAAAGGCCGCTCCTGAGGGGCGTAGCCGTGTGCCTCGATCGGAGGATTGCCCCTCCCGACAATCGATTCCGAGGGAGTCGTATTCTCGAGTCGACGAGGTGGGAGGTTAATTACCCAACCCGCCTGGTATTCGGAAATCCCCTCGTTCGCGTTGATCACGGCTTGTGTGTCGACCCCATGCCTGCGCGCGATCGACTCGAGGGTATCTCCTTTACTGACGGTAAGGGGCGCAAGACCAGCAATTCTGGCCGGTTGCACGTCTTCCTTGAGTGCTGGCCTGGTCGCCTCCAAATCGGCACTTTTACTCCACTGATCGTGAATCCAGATCCCCGCAATCGCGGCAACATGAAGGAGAAGAATGACGACAAGGGCGAGCGGCACGCCCACACCAGGGACTTCGCCCAAATCATCGGGAGCCGCAGTGGTGGCGGCACGTTGTTTGCGCTTCTTAGTGGCACGGGTGACAGCGTGCAGCATGCGGAAGCCCGACTTCGGCCGGGTTCTTTTGGTCTGGATGGTTCGTGGGGGCTTCATGATTGGAGAGTGTTAGAGGGTTTTGGTGAGACGGGAGACGGCGGCTTTGAAGGCACGTCCCCTCTCTTCATAGCCATTAAATTGATCAAAGGAGGAGGTTCCGGGGGAAAAAAGGACGGTATCGCCGGGTTCTGATTGAGCGGAAGCCGCTGCCACTGCTTCGTCCAAGGTTGCCACGGTCAGGCAGGGAATCACCCCTGAAAAAATACAAGCAAGCTCCGTGCCGATTTCGCCAAAAGTAATCATACTTTTAGCGCTTTCTCTGAGAATGGGAATAAGCGGGGCGTAAGCGAGACCCTTTTGTTTTCCGCCGGCAATGAGGATGGTCGGACGATTCTGGGCACGAAGAGCTGACTCAAGGGCATGCAGATTGGTGGCCTTGGAATCATTCAGGTATTCCACGCCGTCGATGATCGCCACGAGTTCGCATCGATGCTCCGGCGGACTGTAATTGGCGAGGGCATCGCGAGCGACCTCAGGAGTGAGTCCTGTCACGACGGCGCATGCCGCCATGAGATTCTCGGCATTGTGAAGTCCCCGGAGCTTCGTCTCAGCGATTGAGATGAATTTACGGTCTCCCTTAAAAATATCCTCTCCGCTAAGAAACCAGTCCGCATCCCCTTGAGAAGAGAAGGTAATCTGAGAACCCTTCTCTGTGAGGCCTTCCCCGGCTCTCACTACGACCGGAGTTCCGGGATCGATGTTCTTCAAAATCCGTAACTTAGCTTCACGGTATTGCGCCACTGTATCGTAACGATCCATGTGATCGGGCGAGAAGTTCAGCCAAATGACGGCATCCGGCTTGAAGTCCACGATGGTTTCCAGCTGGAAGGAACTCAGCTCCAGGGCGATCACGTCGGGCACCCTTTTATAGAGGACGACTTCGGACAAAGGGACCCCGTAGTTTCCGCAGGCCACACAGGACCTCCCGGTCGCCTCGACAAGATCACGCACGAGTTCGGTGGTGGTTGTCTTCCCATTGGTTCCAGTAATCCCGATAGTATGGCCGGGATAACAGCGCCACGCAAGTTCGGTCTCCCCCCAAAGGGCGCCACTTCCTTGCGTAAACGCTTTTACAAAATCTCCCAGAGTTTCGATTCCCGGGCTGACCACCACGAGGTCAACCTTGACCTTCCGACCGGTCTCAACAGTCGCCATGACGGCACCGGGAGCTTCCCGCGAATCGTAGATTGTCACCCGGGCACCACAATGCGCAGCAAGACGAGCCGCGGCTTGGCCGCTGCGTCCTGCCCCGAGTATGGCAACTGTTTTTCCGGTGAGGTCGAGCATTAGAGAACTTTCAAAAGAGCGAGACCGCCCAGGCTACAAAGAATGGAGATGATCCAAAAACGAATGATGACTTGATTCTCATTCCACCCTCGAAGTTCGAAGTGGTGATGAATGGGCGCCATCGCGAAGATCCGCTTGCCACGGAGTTTAAAACTCCCGACCTGGAGGATGACCGAAACGGCCTCCATCACGAAAACGAAGCCGATGATCACGAGGAGAAACTCCTGCTTCACGCAGATCGCCGTCATTCCGATGGCACCGCCAATCGCAAGAGATCCGGTATCTCCCATGAAGACCTTGGCGGGATGGCAGTTGAACCAGAGAAATCCGAAGCAGGCTCCCACGAGTGCGAGCATCACGATCGAAAGCTCGGCGAGCGATTGCTTGTGGAAGATATGCAGATATTCAGCCGCCGGCTCGGTGCCGCTGAGGTAAGTGATCACGGCGTAGGCGAGGGCCACCGTAATGGTCACCCCGGTGGCGAGTCCATCGAGCCCATCAGTCAGGTTTACGGCATTCGAGGTCCCCATGAGGATCGCCATGAAAAGCGGGATCGCGAGCAGACCAAGAGGGATGATAAAGGTAATGAGAGGAAAGCTAAGATCAGTGACACTGGCGGTCTGAACTCCGTCGTTCACCGAGTAGAAAACGTAGTTGGAAGTCTCGGGAGTGAGAGAGAGGAAGAGACCGGCGGCAAGTCCAACGAAAGCCTGCCATGCCAGCTTGAACTTTCCACTGACACCCGCAGAGTTCTTCTTGGCGACTTTTTGGTAGTCATCAAGAAATCCCAGAACTCCGAAAGCGAGAGTGACAAATGAGACCACCAAGACAAACGGATTCAAAATGCGACCACAAATGAGAATGGCAACCATGGTGGTGCCGAGAATCATGATTCCGCCCATCGTAGGTGTCCCGGCCTTACCGCCATGCAATTCCGCCAACTGATGGACCTCTGCGGCAGTGCGCAGAGGCTGACCGACTTTCAAGGAAATCAACTTCCGGATGACCTTCTCGCCGATCGCGAGGGTCAACAGGAAGGACACCAAGGCCGCAAGTCCCGCCCTGATCGTGATATAGCCAAAAATCCTCAGAAACGAAAACGTCTCGGCCCAATCGGCTCCCGATCCCTTGGCGTCCTTCCAGAATTGATAGATCCAATACAGCATAATTCTAGGGAGGTTACTCGGGAAAGGCCTGTTTCATGACCTGCTCCATGGCGGCCATCCGACTTCCTTTAAACAGCACCGTATCGCCGGAGCCCGTCGCTCCAGAAAGCCAGGTGGCCGCTTCCTCGTGATTCTCAAAATGATCTTTGGCTCCGTAAGCGGCAGCTTCCGCGCCCACCGTGACCAGACGTAAGGCAAGGTCACCCGCGACACGCCCAATGCGCGCATAGGCTTCGGCGGCATGATCTCCGAGTTCGGCCATCATCCCGAGCACCACGACGCGATCACCGTTTCCAGGGAGGCTGGCGAGGGTCTCGAGAGCCGCAAGGACCGATTCCGGATTGGCGTTATAGGTGTCATCGATCACGGTGACACCCGCAATTTCATAGCGCCGAAGACGCCCGCTCGTAAGTTCGGCTTTTTGCAGACCCGCGGAAATTTCTGCCAGACTCAGACCCAATATCACGCCCGCTCCGGCAGCTAAAAGCGCGTTGCTGATCATATGCTGACCGGCGACTGCGATGGAGGTTCTGATCCGTCCCAAATCAGCAATGACGAGATCGAAAGTGGAACCCGCTTCTCCCGGCTCGATGTTTTCGGCTCGAATGATGCCCTCTCCGACCGTGACCACTTTGGCCGCCGTTGAGGCCCGAAATTCTTCCACAAAATCACAATCCGACGGGATCAAAAGAGTGCCCTTTCCATCGAGGATCCGCGCCACTGTTCCTTTCTCCAAGGCAATCGCTTTACGGCTTCCGAGATGCTCGATGTGTGCCGTCCCAATGTTCGTGATGATGCTAATATTGGGGCGGCCAATTTCGCAGAGCGGGGCGAGTTCACCGGAATGATTCATACCCATTTCGAAGACCCCGACTTCGTCGTCCTCCTTAGTCGCCAAGACGGTGAGAGGAAGGCCGATGTGATTATTCAGGTTGCCGAGGGTGGCATTCACCCGGAATTTCTGGCTGAGAACACTTCGCGTCAAATCCTTGGTGGAAGTCTTGCCATTGGAACCAGTGATCGCGATGATCGGGATGGCAAGCTCTGCTCGATACCACTTCGCCAAGGCCTGCAGGGCTTCCAGCGTGTCGGGCACCAACACGGCCGGGATCCCACCGGGGACCTTGGCGGCATCCTGCACAACGAGAGCTCCGGCACCGGCTTCGGCAGCTTGTGCGAGGAAGTTATGAGCATCAAAATTCTCACCGGCCAAGGCAAAGAAAAGAGCCCCATCAGGAATGCTGCGGGTATCGGTCGAAACTCCGGTCGTAATGATACGCTCCCCCCCACCCTGCAAGAGGGTGCCACTCATCGCGCCTGCGAGTTGTTGGAGGGAATAAGGTTTCATTCTCGGTAGTTGTCGTTATCGCCGCCGAAGTCGCCGCCACGTTTTTTATCCCGTTCTTCGCGCTCCTCCTGTCGCTTTAAGAATTCCGCGGCGTCCACTGCTCGCTTCGTTTCGAGAGCCCGGAGGGCCACTTCACGATCGTCGAAATGCTGGCGCTGGCCTTTGATTTCCTGGTAGGTTTCATGACCCTTGCCGGCGATCAGAAGGATGTCGCCGGGGTAGGACGCTTCGATGGCAGCATTGATGGCATCGCGACGATTCACAATGACTTCATGAGGTGTTTTCCCAAGGCCGGGAATGATCTCGGCAATGATCGCTTCAGGATCTTCGCTGCGGGGATTGTCTGAAGTCACGATACAGACATTGCTATATTTTGCTGCAGCGGCACCCATCAACGGGCGCTTGCTGCGATCACGATCGCCCCCACACCCAAAGACCGTCACGAGACGATTTGGGTGTAATTCATAGAGAGTCTCACACGCCTTCTCGAGCGCATCCGGAGTGTGGGCGTAATCGATAAAGACCGAAATTCGCTCGCCACCGAGAAGCTCCATCCGGCCGCGAGTCTGGCGGGTGTCGCCAATCGACTTCACGAGATCTCGTAGTGGAACTCCGGTCGAAGAGACGGCCGCTAAAGCGGCGAGGGCATTCATGACATTAAAACGTCCTACGACCGGCAGGCGCACCAGAAAGCTCTTCCCCCTGGCCTCTAGGGCAAAGACCTGACCCCGGTTTGAAGGCCGCAGATCACTGGCCCGAAAGTCAGCGGCTGGGCTAAAGCCAAAGGTGGTCACCTTAAGCCGGCCTTTAAACTCGGCCGCGAGCTTCTGACCGGCGATGTCATCGATGTTAATAACCGCCACTCCGCTCGAACCTTCAGCAGCCATCTGATCAAAGAGGATTTTTTTGGCACCAAAATAGGCCGCCATCGTCTTATGATAATCGAGATGGTCCTGGGTCAAATTGAGGAAAACTCCGACTTGAAACGGAATGCCGCTGCAACGCCCTTGTTCGAGCCCGTGGGAGGAGGTCTCCATCGTGACGGCCTTGCAACCATTATCCTTCATGCTGCGGAGAATACTCTGCAGCTCGACCGCTCCGGGCGTGGTGTGAGTGGCATCACGGAGCACTTTGCCATCGTGAATCTTGATCGTCCCGATCATCCCCGCCTTGATCATGGAATTCTCAAAAAGAGAGTGGATGAAGTGGGTTACGGTGGTCTTACCATTTGTCCCGGTCACTCCGACAGTCACCATCGCGGCGGCGGGATCACCGGCGAAGCGAGCGGCAAGCCGCCCGAGAACAACGCGGGTATCGGGCACTTGAATCCAGAGTCCGGGATAGTCGGCGGGACCTTTGCTTTGGGCGATGATAGCGGCAGGGTTCTTGCTCATCACCTCATCAAGATAATCATGCCCATCGGCAGATCCACCTCGCACCGCCACAAAGACGGCACCCTCTTGCACCCGCGCGCTGTGATCGGTGACGCTGACGACGGGCACGTCTTCAATACGAAGCTCGCTCGCTTCGGGAAGAATTTCCAGGAGTGACGGAAGTGAAATCATTCGGATGGGGTATGTGCGAGAGAGGTCTCCTCTGCAGGGATCTCTTCGGAAGGAGTAAGATTCATATATTGAGCGACACGTGCTGAGACTTTGGAGAAGACAGGAGCAGCGATCGTCCCGCCGCCCACTTGAAAGTCTCGACCCAGTCCAGAGGGTTCGTCGATGGTGACGACGCAGACGAAACTGGGCGCTTGGATCGGAACGATGCCGGCAAAGGTCAGGAACTTCTTATCAGGATCGTATCTCTTTTCTTTGTTATTCCATTTCTCCGACGTCCCCGTCTTGCCGCCGGAGCGATATCCGGAAAAATGGGCGCTGCGACCGGTCCCCTTTAAAACGACCTGCTCCAAGGCAAGACACATTTCACGTGCCGTTGTTTCCTTGATGACGCGTCGCACTTTCTGGACCGGCGTGTGATCAAGGATGGTCCCATTATTGGCAATGATGGAGTCGACCAACCGGGGCTTAAGAAGAGTGCCACCGTTGGCGAGAACCGAGTAAGCCATCGCAAGTTGAAGGGGGGTGACCGAAACGCCATAGCCGTAGGTCGCACTGGCAAAGTTACGCAGGTTGGTGGGATCCTGGATCCTGCCTCTCGCTTCTTCCCGGTCCGGAAAACCGGTGCGGCTCCCAAATCCGAAATCATACAAATACTGGTAGAATTCAGGTCGTCCAACTCGCTCGGCAAACTGATAGACACCGGTGTTACTCGATTTCACCAAGACCTCTTCGAAGGTGAGTTCGCCGTAATTATGGTGATCTCTAATTTTAAAGCCATGCCGGAAGATCTGCCCCCAGCCGCAATCCACAACGGTTTCCCGGTTGATCTCAGGTTTCTCGAGCGCCGCAGCCATTGCGACAATCTTCATGACAGAACCGGCTTCATACTGAGCGGAAACCGCAAAGGGTGGCCATGCTTTCGAAAAGTCCTTACGGTCTCTCAGGTTAAAATCGGGTCGACTTGCCATCGCGAGAATATCGCCAGTATGGGGATCAACGATGATGATACTTCCCTTCTTGGCGCTATAATCTTGGAAGGCTATTTCAAGTTCTTCTTCAACGATCAACTGGATTCCCATGTCGAGAGAGATCCGGACGTGTTTGCCCATTTTGGGAGGGGTCACTTTGGCAGCCTCCGTGAGATGAACTCTACCATTTTCGTCCTGCTTTAAAACACGCTCACCGTCACGACCGTTGAGAATATCATACATCGATTTTTCGAGCCCGTAGAGACCTTCCCCTTCGTGGTTTCGAAACCCAATCAAATGCGGCGCAAGAGTTGGCATCGGGTAATCCCGACGCTGGGAACGCTCAAAACGGAAGCCTTGGATCCGGCGTTTCTCCAATTCGTCCTCGATCTTCCGAGCATCATCCTCGCGGATTCTCGTCTTCAAGACAACTTGAGTGGAGCCCCGATTCAGCTTCTCGGTAATCTGAGAGTAGGGCATGCGGAGTTCACGACCGATGACCTCGGTGGCATACTCCATGTGCTCTGCGATGATTTGCTCCTTCGAGAGATTTTTTTTGATCTGCTGATAGGTTTTTTTAAGCAGGACGCTTTTTTCAGCCTTGTTAAGTTCCTTCCAACCCGCAACCTGGCTGGCATATCGATGAGCCACGGCACGATGGAGAATCGCCACGGTATTCAAATGATTGAGGTCCGCGATCAAAGCTGCTTCGGGGCGATTTTGGGCAATCACGGTGTTATTGCGATCAACCAGGTTCCCGCTTCGAGCAGGGATTATTTGCCTGATCTTAAAGCGAGGAACCGCCGAGGTGTCAGAGAGTTTTCGGTTCCAAACTTGCAAGGAAATCAGTCGCACCGAAAGCGCACTCAGCCCGACTACGAGAGCTAGGCAGATAAAAAAGGCGCGACGTTTAAATGAGGGGTCCATGGGGTATTATCGACGGGCCACTGAGCCGTCGGGGGGGGAATCGTCACCGGAGTCTTGAAAGACCTCGACGAACTTGATTTCAATGAGGGGAGAATTGCTCTCGGCGAGATGTTCCCGGAGAGTGTAGACCCCGAGGGTTTCCTCGATATCAGCCTTGTGAAGGGAAATAGAAACCTGGTGTTCATCCATCTTTTTCTGGACCGCTGCAATCTTGCCACGAGTGGCGATCTGCTTATTTTTCATCACGACGTAACCAATCCCACTGCTCGAGACAATGATCACGGCAATGGCAAGGAGCACGAGGGAGGAAAATCCCAGACTGGAGGTATGTTTTCGGCGGTTCATGGGGCTTTAGGGGGTTGGCTTGGCGATTCGTTCCACCACTCGTAGGCGCGAGCTCCGAGCGCGGGCATTTTTAGAAATTTCCTCACCACCGGGCGCAATCCCCTTGCGGGTCAGAAGGCGGTAGACTTGGTCGGGATTGGGGCGGGGGGCCGGCCACTCCGGACGATCAACTTCGGCTTTGGAGCGATCACGAAAGTTCTGCTTCACGATGCGATCTTCAAGACTATGGAACGTCATGACGGCAAGGCGACCTCCTGGCTTGAGAAGGCCTGGGGCAATCTCAAGGAAACGACGGAGCTCACCCAGTTCATCATTCACCTCCATGCGGAGAGCCTGAAAAATCTTGGTGGCAGGATGAGTGCGTCCACGGCGACCGATCAATTTTTCGATCCCATCGGCCAGTTGTAGGGTTGTTTCAAAGGAGGTTTTTTCGCGTTCCGCGACGATCCAGGCGGTAATTCGACGCGCTGATTTTTCCTCGCCCAGATCCCAAAAGATTTGGCGTAGCTCGGCTTCGTCCCAGGTGTTTACGAGATCGGCAGCGGTGCGACCTTCGCTCCCCATCCGCATATCGAGAGGGCCATCGAAGCGGAATGAAAACCCACGCTCTCCGGCATCTAACTGGTGTGAGGACACTCCGAGATCGAGGAGAATCCCATCGAGTCCACCCCATCCCCCCTCATCGGCCAAGCGGGACATGTCACCATAGCAGCCGGCAATGGCCTCGAAGCGATTTCCAAAACGGGCAAGACGCTTGCCCGCGTAAATGCGGGCCTCAACATCGCGATCGATTCCTTTCACGGCTGCTCCAGCCTCAAGAAGGGCCTCGGTGTGCCCTCCGCCTCCCAAGGTGCCGTCGGCAAAGAGTCGGCCTTCTTCCGGAGCGAGATATTGCACCACTTCATCGAGAAGGATTGAGTTATGGTAAAACGGCTGCTCCGGAGCCTCACCACCGCCTTCCGACATGGCATAGCTCTCCCCGGCTCCGCGCAACCTCTCTTCACGAAGGAAGGTCGGTAAAGCGAAGCTGCAAAGCCGCCGGAAATCAGGCAACATCTGAAGGGGATAAGTGGACAGCATGATGACAGGGTGAATCGGACCACTAGAAACCGAGCATACCGGAAAGGACGGGATCGTCCTCACGCGCTTTTTGCTCGGCAGCTTCGATGGCCTCGCCGTTTTGGGGGGTGAAAATTTCGAATAACTCCCCACGCCCCACCAAGTGGACCGCGCCAGGAAGCGTGAAGCCATTTGCCTCGGCAAGTGCCTTGGGGATGGCCAGTTTCCCTTGTTCGTTGACTTTAGAAGCAATGACCGAACCGTAGAGAATTCCGCGGGCCCGGTCTTTTTGGGCGGGATTTGCCTCCTGGGTATTCTCGATATCGCCGAGCTTTCGGTCGAAGGCCGTCTGGGTTAGGACCCGTAAGGCTGGGATTCCCTCGACCTTTACCTTCACAAAAAAAACGTTTTCGCCGTAGGCAGGGCGCCAATCAACCGGAAGGGAAAATCTCCCCTTCGGATCAAGCTGACGGTCCAAATGACCTGAACGACAATGACAATTTTCTCCCATGATGGTGCCGAGCGGCAATTCGGCAGCCACCTGAGTACACTGAGGACCACCAAAGAGCAACTCGAAACCCTGAATAATAAAGAAATCCGAAGAACCCCCCACCAGATCTAATGAGAATCATCTCGCTTGCCGGCCCTTTCAGGACGTTCGGCCAGATCATCCCCGTTATCAAGACGCCCACCATCACGATATGAACGCGATGACAAATCACGCCGGCCTTTCTCAAATCGAAAAGGTGCCGACTGAGTGGCACACGATTATGATGCTCGCTGAATGGCGGGCGGGGAGCACGCGGAATCAGGTGTGTCGTATATCCTCTGCCGAAGTCACAAAAACAACATCCTCGGCAATATTAACAGCGAGGTCACCAATGCGTTCAAGACTACGGGCAATGAAAATCATGTTGAGAAGAGACTCGGTATCCTGCCCGGCTTGCGAGATTTTCTGACTTAGGACCTTCCCGAGCCCCTTGTGGATTTCATCGATTTTATGATCCATTTCGATCACCGAATGCGCCATCGCCTCATCGAGATCCGAGTAAGCGGTCAACGCCGCTGAGACAATCTTACGATCCTCGACAAAAAGAGGCTCTACCAAACGGACTTCATCCAGGAACCCAGCACGGATAATTTTACGCGAACGTTTTGCAATGGTAACGGCATGGTCCCCGATCCGCTCGAGACTGCGGCAGATATTGATCGAGG
>JBLIDI010000025.1:0-22681 GCA_047634075.1 Akkermansiaceae bacterium | reverse complement strand
GGCGCGGGTGGAACACTACGATCCCGCCTGGCTCGACGTTCGAATGGATCCCCATAACGACCGCCAACCCCTGATACTTACTTGGCTCACGCTCTTAAGTTGACGCGAATGGCTTGGGAGGCTGCGGCGGAATTGATTGACAATTCCCCGACGAGCGTGATGATTCGCGACGAGGGGTTCGATCGGCGAATTGGGTGGCGGAGCGGAACTCATGAAGTGACTGACCATGACACCGTCCTCACGATTCAGTTTCTGCGAAAGGCCGTAGCGTTGGCGATCGGAGCCAAGATTTCGGGAGATGAACTTGCGGAAGTTTATCTGAAGTTGGCGACAAAGTTTGACTCGTTACAGGGAGATGGGAACGTCGTTCTCACCGATCTTGCCACTTTACCGGATCCGAATACCAATGGAATTCTGTCGAGAGCGCGTAAGGGAGCCCGGCTGGATCCCGATGGCAAATTGCAGCTCCCTGAGGTTCGAGGGTCTTTTAAGGAGACGAGGACGGATTACGAGCGGAGTTTGAGGTGTCTGCAACAGGCTGAGAAGGTTGCGGAGAAAAAAGCTGAGGTGAAATACAAGATTGCTCATTTTTGGCATGATCTTCTGGGCGTGGATCAAGTGGCGTATGCCGGGTACATTTACATTGAAGGGACGGAGAGTGAGTATGATGTGGAGGCTCCGGGAGAGTTCGAGCTGCACACTTTGAAAGATGATGAGACCTTGGTGGTCGGAGAGGATGGACCAAGGCGGGTGACCCTTCCGGAGCGTTGCCAGTTTATCCGGATGATGAGGGAGGTGATCGAGGATGAGACGGCCTCGGCTGAAATTCGCGAGAGTGCTGCTGAGGATTTGAGTGACATTATTTATGCCGATCGACGCCAATTTAAGAGAGCCGTTGAGTCGATGCAGCGGAGGGATCGGTTGCGATCTCACGATGAAAAAAAGGATGATGAGGAGGTGTTTTCTCGGTATTATACCACTGGACCCGCGGTGGAGTGGGATTCGGGGGGCTCCTTTGCGGCGGGAACGCAGCCGGAGGTGACCTTGTATTCGAGGGGGCTGGATGAGGTGGAACTTGAGGTGTGGAAGATTGATGTCGACCAGCTATGGGACAATCCAGATTCTGGCGATCTTGAGTCATGGACGTTTGAACGTCGTCCGGTGTCGCTGCCGGATACCAACCATGAGGGGAAGGATATTCGAAAGGAGCATGAGTGGTTTGAGGAGGGGTGTGATTTGGTGAAGCGGTGGAAGGTTCCGGTGAGGAGGAAACCGAACTTGCTGCAGACGACGACGGTGGCCGAGGTCCCGGTGAGGGCGCCGGGGAACTATGTCGTGGTTCGCCGGAGCAAGGAAGGGCGTGAGGTTTTACCGCTAGAGATCTGTGACGTGGCCCTTGTGAGTGGTGGGTCGGTGAGGAGCGGTGATGAGGAGGGTGGTGCGTGCTTATACGCGGTTGATCCAAGTAGCGGGAGGCCTTTGGAAGGGGTGGAGTTGAAGCCGAACGGTTGGGGTGAGGATGACGAATACGCGATCTCAGATCACACCGGCCGGTTTCAAGAATTTGGAGCGAAGAGCGATCTTGTTTGGGGGCAAGTTTGGGTTCGGCGGCCAGGTTCAGCTTGGGTGGTGGGGCGAGTTCCTGCCCAAAGTGGGAGTATCCTTTGGTCAGACGATGTGCGTTGGCAGTCATTTTTGGTGACGAATCAACCGCTCTATCGACCGGGGCAGAAGGTTTCTTTGGCAGGTTGGCTTCGGGAGAGTCCGAGATGGACCGGGCGGGAACCTGTGATTCCGAAAGGGATGCCGTTGCGAATGAGGGTGACTGATCCGACGGGGCGGGAAGTGTGGCTGGGCGAGACCAAATTGGATGATTTCGGAGGATTTACGGGGGGATTTCGGCTGAGCGATGAGGTGGTCCTGGGTGACTACCGGGTTGATCTGATTGAGAAGAGGCGGGTGGAAGATGACTTCGATCCTTTTGAAGAGCGTGATCCGGTTTTTAATTGGGACAAAATTGGGTCCACTCATTGGTGGGACCGGAGTTGGACGTTTGAGGTGGGTGAGTTTCGCAAGCCTGATTTTCAGGTTGCGATCGAGCCGGTGGAAGGTGGCGATGGCTTCGAGGTGATGGTGGTGGCGACTTATCTTTCGGGGGAGCCGGTGAAGGGGGCTCCGGTGGTTGGCGGTTTGGAGGGGAGGCCTGATCTTGTACGGTTTCATCCCAAGCGGAGATGGGATGATCTTTTTGGTAAGGGTTATCAGTGGGGCCTGCCCTTGCCGGTGCAAGTTGGAGGTTGGCAAAAATGGGCGATGTGGCAAGAGGGCGGTGCTCGTAATTACTATGATGGGCAGGACTATTCCGTCGTTTCTCGAGCTGAGGGAGTGACGGATGAAACCGGCAGGGTTCGTTTGAGATTTGAGGCTGAGTTCCCTTTTCTTGATCAGTTTCCTTATAAGATTGGGATCAAGGTCGGGGTGACCGCGATGAGTGGGCGCCGCATCGGGGCGAGGAAATTGTGGACTCATACCGGGCGACTTTTTGAGGTCTTTGCGCGGCCGCTTCAGGGCTTCTATCGATCAGGAGAAAGGGTGGAGGTAGAAGTGGGTGTGATTGATGTGGAGGGACGCCCGAGAGAGGGCGAGGGGCTTTTGAAATTGGAGAGGATTAGTGGCGAGGGCTTTGAGTCGGTGCTGGAGCGCAAGGTTCGGGTGGACCGGAGTGGCTCGGCGATGGTCTCTTTTGAGGCTCCGGCGGGTGGGCAGTATCGCTGTGTTTTTGAAGGTGGAGGAAGTGAACGTGGCTTTGTCATGGAGGTGGTGGGTGATGGCGGGACGAGAGGAAAGTACGATGGTCTTCAGATTATTCCGCGTGACTTCTTGGTTGATGAAAAAGACCGTCTTGAAGTTCTTGTGCGAACCGATGAACCATCGGCTGAGGTGTGGGTTTTCGAGAGTGTTCCGAATGGGCATCAGCGCACGCCGCGAAGGGTCACGACTCAAAATCACACCGCTTTGATCGAGGTTCTGGTTCATCCGAGTCAGCGCCCCAATTTCTTCATCGAGGCAATGACCTTTGTGAAGGGGCGGCCCGTGAGGAGGAGTTGTCGGGTTCTCTATCCTGATGAGGCGAGCCGGCTAGAAGTGGGAATGGCTTTAGATGAAGAGATGGGGAAGCCAGGTGGCAAGGCGGCGGTCGATTTCGAGGTGAGCGATCATGAAGGTGGGCCGGCTGAGGCGGCGGTGGCTTTGACGGTCTTTGACCGATCGCTTGAGGATCTTGCCGGAGGGCTGCCATCGACGGCGAGACTGCGGAAGAAGTTTTCGGATTCTGGAGGAGCGCAAAGTTCGATGGATGAGCGATGGCGTGAGGAGTCGCTGTTTCAGGGGATGTGGGAGCCGGGCGTCTTTTCGGAGCGCGATGGCTTGGAGGGAGAGGTGGAGCGGCGGAAGAGTTCCCGCTTTGTCTTGATTGGTCGGGAGATTTGGAATGGATACCACCCACCCGAACTTCCGGGTGGTGGTGGTGGGGCCGGGTTTCCGATGACTCCAGCGACGCCTTCGACCTTCCAGATGTCGAGAGAGAGCGGCCTGAGTGATGCCGAATTTGGCCTCGTCGATCAGGTGCAAGTGCGGAGCAAGTTTGCCGACAGAGCATATTGGGGTGGAGCGCTGCGCACCGATCAGGATGGTCGCTTGCGGGTTGACTTTGAGCTGCCGGAAAATTTGACGTCATGGCGGGTGCAGTCGTGGGCCTTTGGGAGAGGGCGCTCGTTTGGGGAGGCGAAATTGGAGCTCCCGGTTTCGAAGGAAGTGCAAGTGAGGCCGATGATGCCGCGGGCGGCGGTGGTGGGTGATGAGTTGGTGATTGGGGCGATGGTGCAAAATCTCTCCAAAACCAGTGACACCTTTATGCTGAAGTTTGAGGTTGAGGGAGCTTCTGTTCAAAATCCCGGAGGTCGGGAGATGACATTGAAGAGTGGTGAAGAAGGCTTGGCTCAATGGCGGGTCGTGATGGCGAAGCCTGGTGGTGCGGTGTTTCGAGTGAAAGCGGTGGGTCGGGAGACCGAGCTCGCGGATGGCTTTGAGCATCGGGTGCCGGTGGCGGCTCGAGAGGTTCAGCGGACGGTTTCGGACTCGGCATTTATCAAGGGTGGGCAAGTTGGAACCAAGCTGGAGATTTCGGCTGACTCTGGAATGAAAGGGCGTTCGATGACCGTTCGGGCTGAGGCTCACCCTGCGGTTGGGGCCTTGATGGTGCTCCCAGATTTGGTGGACTATCCTCATGGTTGTGTGGAGCAGACGCTCAATCGTTTTCTTCCGCTGATGATCGCCACGAAGGCTACGGATCAGTTGGGACTTGATTGGAAAGCGATGTCTCGTGTCATGCGGAAGCGGGGTGATGCGCTTGGTTGGATCAGTGGCAGGGAGGCTCGATCGGTGGTACATTCGAAAAGAGATCTGAGCGTCGAAAAAGTTCAGGATATGATTCAAGTTGGAATTCACCGACTCGGTGAGCTTCAAAAAGATGATGGTTCGTGGGGTTGGTTTTCGGCGGATGATCCGGAGAGTCGGGTCGACCTAACCGCTTTGGCGGTGCGCGGACTGATCATGGCCGATGCCAAGGGCCGCGATGGCGAACGATCGTATGCCATCAGGCGGGGCGTCGATTGGCTTGAGAGATGGAGCACGCTGAAAGTGGGCTGGGAAACGAAGGTGAGAACTCTGGCCGAGGCCGCTTACGTGGTGTGGGTGCTCCGGGAAGCCGGGAGTAAGAAGACGGAGGGATTGCTCAAAGAGCTCTGGGCGGTGAGGGAAATGTTACCGCTGACTTCGCGGATTCAGCTCTTTTTGGCGATGGTGAATTCTCCGGAGCGTGAGGTGTTGGAGGGTGAGATTCGGAAGGTCATGGAGGGTTCCCAGATCAAGTCGAATTCGCCCGGAACCTGGTGGAGTGAAGGGGTGGAACGCCGCGCCTACTATTTGAAGATGTTGGTCAAAATCGGTGCAAAGAAGGAGCTATTGGACCGCGAAATCCAGGTGCTTCTTAATGCGAGAGTTGATGGTATTCGTTGGCGAAGCGCTCGCGAGTCAGCGCTCTGTGTCGAAGCGATTTTGGAGGCTTCTTTGGTCGAGGGAATGATCTCACTTGGCGGTGATGAGTCGATGGAAGTTACCGTCGAAGGCTTGGGACAGAAGCGTGTTGTTTCTCTCTCCTCGAAGAATCTTTGGTCTGAGACAGTCGAGATTTCGGTTTCCGGGAAGGACTTGGAAGCGAAAGAGATTCTTGCTTTGAATGTTTCGCGTAGAGGTGCCAATCCGTTCTTTGCCGTCGCTTCGATCAGTCATCCTTCCTCTGATCCAAAGGTGATGCGTGGGCAAGAAGCCGGGGTGAAATTGGAGCGGCGATACTATCGAGTGACCCAAGTTGAAAACCGGGTTTTGGTAAAAGAGGGCGAAGCTCTCAACGTGGGAGAAATTATCGAAGTCGAGTTGGAGATTAACTCCGATCAGCCTCGTGAGTTTCTGCATTTACGCGACCCGATTCCGGCGGGGCTTGAGCCGCTGATGCCGCTGAGTGGGTATCATCAAAGTGCTTATCGGGAGAGCCGGACGGGCGAGTCGCACTTCTTTATTACGGAGCTTTCGGATTGGAATCGCCGGCATCGCTACGCCCTGAGTGTCGTGACCGAAGGTGCATCGATGGCGTTGCCGGCTCAGGTGGAGTGCATGTATGCGCCGGAGATTCGCGGGAGAAGTGCGGCGCGTGTTTTTCAGGTGGAGAGAGAGTCGGGACTCTAAGGGGTGGTGATTGTGAGGATCGCGGTGGGACAAGAGGCTGGATCGGGGCGTTTTGCAAGCTGGTCTTGGATGACTTTCGAAGAGCGTTCGACCTTTCTCTGGAAGACCTGCTTGCCATTGGCGATGACGGTGAGCGGTTGATCGAGATCGAGGAGTCGGTCAAGTTCCTGGTGATAGGCCTCGGCCAGGTGGGTTTTCATAGGTGATTAAGGAGGGCGAGGTGAGCTCGCCGAAAGAACAAGGAAGAACGATCCTCAGGACTCTGGGAATGACGATGCTGGAACCAGTCTTAATCTGAAAGAAGCAGGTTTGATCAGGACGGGGATTGACGTTGAAAACTTGGGCGACAAAAGGTATTTCGCGAAAAGAGATTATCTTTTGAATAGCCGAAGCGCGCGATTCGTCTACTCCTTCTATGGTGAAGAAAGGGTTCTGTGAATTTATAGGGGTCTGCTTGTGTTTGATGCTTCTTGTGGGCCAGGGAAATGCCGAGCTATCGTCCGAAGCGACGGCGTTTCGAGTGCGTCTGCAAGAATCCGAAGCGGTGGAAGATTATGAGAAGATGGAGGAGTGGGTCTTTGAGGATGGGCTCAAGGTGAAGCAAATGGTTGCGCGTTTGGAGGAGGCTATGAGGGTCATCTCGCTGACTTCTGATAATTCCCGACATCGAAGCGAGCGGGAGAATCTCTCGAAGCGGCTGGTAGCGGAGTTTGCGGATTCGTGGGAAGCCTGGATGATGGCGGCGGAGATTGAGAGGGAACTTCCGCATCAAGTCGTGCTTCGTGAAAATGGCTTTGAGAGGCGTGAGAGGTGGGGAAATGGAACTCACAATGTCAGAAAGCGTGACCGAATCCGTGTCCTGCAATTGCTTTTCAAAGCCAAGGAGGTTGCTGAACGAAGACATACGGCGGGCACCGTGAGTGGTGATGCGCTTGCGGAGGTTTATTTGAAATTGGCGGATCAATTTGAGCAAATCCGGACAGATCGCTCAAAGGTTCTCACTGACTTGAATCACTTGCCGGAGCCTGAATCCGAATACCAGAGAATGGAGGAACGGGGCGCAGTGCTCGATGCTTCGGGGAAGTTGCTTCTTCCTGAACTCCAGGAGTCGTTTGAGAAGGCCATCACTGATGATGAACGAATTTATTGGCTGCGGCATCAGGCTGGTGCGGTGGCCCGGGCTTTGAAAGCAGAGGCGAAGCGTGATCTGGCGATGTTTTGGCATGATTTGCTCGGAGTCGATCGGGTCGCGGCCCAAGGGTATCTCTACATCGAGGGAACCGAAAGCGAGTTTGAGATGAAGGCTCCCGGTGAGTTTGAGCTGCATACTTTGTGCGACGATGAGACCTTCGTGGTGGGACCGGATGGGCCGAAGCGGGTGACCTTGCCCGTGCCTTGTCGGTTTATCCGGATGTTGCACGAGGTGATCGCGGACCAGGCGGCACCCGAGATGGTTCGTTGGGGGGCGGCCCGCAATCTCGTTGAGACAATCTATGTTGATCGGAGGCAATTTGGGACGGCTCTGAATCTCGCTAGGAAGATGGGGACACGAAAGGTGGTGAGAAACGGGAAGGAAGTCGATGAAGGAATCGAACCTTGGGGATTTCGAGGGAATGCGGAGCTGAGTGGTATGGGTTCTGTTGCGCATGGTTCCTCTCCCAAGGTGACGCTTCACTCCCGGGGGCTGGATCGGGTGAAGTTGGAGTTGCGGAAGATCAAGATTGAGCGAGTGCTGAAGAATCCGGAAGAAGGCTTGGATAAATATTTCATGCTGAGGTCGGGTTCCGTCAGGTTTCGTGAGAAGAACGATGAGATGAAGGAAATGAACAGGTGGCTTGAAGAGTCTAGCGATCATCACAAGGCGCTAAATGTTCCGATTCGTAAGAAGGAGAATCGGGCGCAAACCGCGACCCCGGTGCAGCTTCCTGAATTGGAGCCGGGGCACTATGTGATCCTATTGGATGACGAGAAAGAGCAGGAGGTTCTACCCTTTCAAATCCACGATGTCGCCTTGGTTGGTGCGGAAATGATTCAGCGTGAAAAGACGAATGAAAATCCGCTTCTTTTTGCGGTTGATCCATCGAACGGTGAGGCTCTCGAGGGAGTGGAGTTTCGCCAGATTAGGAAGAAATCCAGAGATGATTTCTATACTTTGTCCGATCATACCGGGGAGTTGCATGGTGTTACGAATGTCGAGCCATCTCTGGTTCGGAGAGCCGGGTCGGAATGGCAGCTGCTCGAATGGGACAGACCTTATGGGATCCAGGCATTATGGAGCGAGAATCAGGTGCAATCCTTTCTGGTCACAAATCAACCGCTCTACCGGCCCGGGCAAAAGGTTTCACTGGCAGGTTGGCTCCGCCTTGCGCCCGAGTGGCTGGGGTGGGATCGCAAGTTGACCGCAAAGCTCCCGGTGAGAATGAGGGTTTATGATCCGACCGGAAAAGAGGTGTGGACGGGGGAGACGAGGCTCGATGATTTCAGTGGCTTCACCGGAGAGTTTCAGTTGGGAGACGAAGTCGTGCTGGGTGAGTATCGGGTCCAGCTTGACGTGGAGTCATTTGATGATGAGCGATCGGCGCGGGTCTCGGATCCTTTTGTCGCGAAGGAGAAGCCCTTTGATTTTGCGGATATTATTTGGGACAGACTTGCCGTCTCTAGGGAATGGACCTTTGAAGTAGGTGAGTTTCGAAAGCCTGATTTTCAGGTGAAGCTGGAGCCTGTGGTCGATGGCGATGGCTTCGAAGCGATTGTCGAAGCGATTGTCGAAGCGACCTATCTTTCGGGAGAACCGGTGAAGGGCGCGGTCGTTGTGGTGGGGTTGGAGGCGACGCCATCGCTATCCCGTGTTTTCCCGAAGCGAACCTGGGATGATCTCTATGAGGAAGGCTACGAATGGGGGACTCAAGTGCCGCGTCATGTCAAAGGTTGGCAGAGGTGGGCGATGTGGTCTTGGTATGTCGAGCTTCTCTCGGAGGACTTTGATGGCATCGTTCCATGGAACCACCCGGTCCACCAAAAGGCGGAGGTTGTCACTGGTGATGATGGACGTGCCAGGGTGAGATTTGATACCAAACTCCCTTTTCTAGACCGCTATTCCTATCAAATACGCCTGCTTGCAAGTGTGACTGAATTTACCGGGCGCTCGGTGAGTGCCGCAGAGTTCTTGATGCACACCGGGCGACCGTTCGAAGTTTTCGCGCGGCCTCTAAAAGGATTTTATCGAACAGGGGAGCAGGTGAATGTTGAAGTCGGGATCTTGAATAGTGACCGGGAGCCCCTGCCGGGAAAGGGGATCTTCAAGGTGGAACGGATCGTGGATGGAGAATTTGAGCCTGTCCTGAGTCGGAAGATTGAGGTGGGGGAGACCGGCCTTGAGATGGTGTCGTTTAAAGCACCGACCGGGGGACAATACCGCTGTGTCTTTGAAGGCGGTGGAAGTGAGCGCGGGTTTGTGATGGAGGTGGTCGGGAAAGGCGGACAGATCGGAAGCTACGGGGGAGTGCAGGTGATCCCACGGGATTTTATCACCAGCCCGAATGAAACGGTGGAGGTGTTGATCCGAACGGATGAGCCGTCGACAACGGTCTGGCTATTCGAGGGGCAGCCGAATGGTTTGGGAAGTAGTCCTAGAATCGTCACGACAGAGAATCATACTGCGATTGTGCGCCTCCCGGTGAGTCGAGCGGCACAACCGAATTTCGGCTTGGAGGCGATGGCTTTTTGGAAGGGTCGGCTGCGAGCAAGCTTGTGTTTGATTCTGGTTCCGGACGTGGCGAGTCGGTTGGAGGTGGCGATGAAGCTGGACCGAAAAGTGGGTGAGCCGGGTGGAACCGCTGCTGTCGAGGTGAAGGTCAGAAATCATGAAGGAGCACCGATCGGGGCTTCATTGGCGTTGACGGTTTTTGATCGGGCCTTGGAGGATTTGTCAGGAAGCCTGCCTTCGACGTCGGGTCTGAGAGAGATGTTCTATCTTGAAAGTCGAATGATAAGTTCACTGGGAAGTCGATGGGACTATGAATGGATGCCCACCCGCCTCAATGAGCCGGGTGTTTTCGCGAATCGATATTATCTCGCTGGAGAGATCTCGTTGGAAAAGGCTTCGCGCTTTGTGAAACATGGTGAGGAATTGTGGGAGAGATACGAACCACCCGAGCTTCCGAATCAGGTGGGTGGTGGTCTGGGCCTCCCAGTGACTCCTGCTACGCCGCAATTTTTTCCGCAATTGGCTCAGGGTGGGCCGCTGGGTTTACAGGAGTCCGGGCAAGTTGAGCAGGTCAAGGTGAGGAAGAAGTTTGCGGATCGAGCCTATTGGGGGGGAGCCTTGCTGACCGGGAAGGATGGCCAGTTGAAAGTGGGTGTTGAGTTGCCGGAGAATCTCACCTCGTGGCGGGTGCAGTCGTGGGTCTTTGGAAAAGGGCGATCTTTTGGAGGAGCGAAGTTGGAGTTGCCGGTTTCGCAGAAGTTGCAGGTGAGGCCGCTTCTGCCACGGGCGGCGGTGGTGGGTGATGAGTTGGTCATCGGGGCCATGATTCAAAATCTCTCCGAAAGTAGTGGGCCCTTCGTACTGACTCTTGAAGTCGAGGGAGCGGCGGTGGCGGATCAGGGTGCCAGAAAGATTCAGCTCGAAGCCGGGGCTGAGGGGACGGCGCAGTGGCGGGTGACGATGGGAAAATGCGGTGCGGCGGTGTTTCGGGTGAAGGCTTCGAGTGTTGACGGAAAGCTGTCGGATGGTTTTGAGTCTCGCGTTCCCGTGGCTGCTCGGGAGGTGAGCCGGATTGCTTCCGATACCGCCATGATCAAGGGGAATGAGAAGACCTCGGAGCTTAGGTTCCCTTACGATCCCGGGATGGCAGGGAGGAAGATTCAGATCCGAGCCGAGGCTCATCCGGCGGTGAGTGCTCTGACTGTTCTTCCGGATTTGGTGCAATACCCTTACGGCTGTGCCGAGCAAACCCTCAATCGCTTTCTCCCGCTTCTCGTGGCCTCGGAATCGGCGAGTCAACTCGGGTTGGATTGGGATAAGATGATTCACCTTTCGAAGAATCATGGACATTCGCTGGGATGGATTAGCGGGAGAGGGCAGGCCGTCCTTTCGCGTGAGCGTGTCGATCTGAGCGAGGCCAAGGTCAACGACATGGTTCATGTGGGTATGAGCCGTTTGAAGGAGATGCAGAATAGCGATGGCTCTTGGGGGTGGTTCTCGGGAGATGATCCCAACGCGCGGGTCTATCTCACGGCCCTGGCGGTGCGCGGATTAGTGATGGCTGAGAAGGCGGGGAGGAGATTGAAAAACGATCATCCGACAGAGAGGGCAGTGAGCTGGCTCGAGCGTTTGAGTTGGCCGGACTACTCGAAGAAATCAAGCAAGGTCCTACTCGCAAAAGCGGCTTTCGCGGCGTGGGCTTTGAAGGAAGCTGGGAGCGATGAGGTGGAGAAGTTGGTGAAGAAGCTCTGGGAGATTCGTGATGTTCTCCAGCTGACTTCGCGGATTCATCTGGCCTTGGCGATGGCGGACAAGGAGCGGGTGTCAGCTCTCACGGAAGAAATTCGCAAGGAACTCGCAGTTCTCAAGGTGAATCGAAACCAGTATTACAGTTGGTGGAATGAGCCGGTGGAGCGACGTGCTTGTTTCCTGAAGTTGTTGGTGAAGGTGGGTGCCGACGAAGTCGAGCTACGGAAGGAAGTCCGGACACTTCTCGCCGCTCGAGAAGATGGGGTGCATTGGAAAAGCACCCGTGAGTCGGGCGTTTGTCTGGAGGTCATTGTGGAGGCGATGCTCTCCTTCGATTTGGATCCTTTTGCCAGTGGTGTGGATACCGAGATCGAGATTCGTGCGAAGGGGAAGGCTCATACTTTCATTTTATCAGAAGAAGAGCTTTGGTCCGGCAAGCTTGAGGTGCCGATCGATGCGATTGCCGGTGGTGGAGAAGAGGAGATTGTTCTCGAGATCACGCGACGGGGTGATCTTGGGTCAGCGGTCTTTCTGAACGCGGCCATCACCCATCCTTCTGCTGACTCCAAGGCGATGAAAAGCGAGGAGTCCGGTTTGAAATTGAAGCGTCACTATTTCCGGGTGAATCCGAATGGGAATCGGACCCTGTTGAAAGAAGGGGACATACTGAAGGTGGGTGAAGTGATCGAAGTCATCCTGCAGATTGATTCCGACGAGCCGCGAGAGTTCCTGCATTTGCGCGACCCAATTCCGGCGGGGCTTGAGCCGTTGATCCAACTCAGTGGATATCATCAAAGTGCCTATCGAGAAAGCCGGACTGGCGAATCGCACTTCTTCATTTCGGAACTCTCGGATTGGAACCGCAGTCATCGATACACCCTGAGTGTCGTGACTGAAGGAGTCTGCCTGGCCCTGCCGGCCCATGTGGAGTGTATGTATTCCCCGGAGATTCGTGGCAGGAGTAAGGCCAGGAAGTTGACCATTGGAAATTAGGAAGTTGGAAATAGCGTTTGAGGCTCTTGGATCGGATGGGTCGCAAAGCTTGCGCTTCCTGAGGCTGCCCGTGTTGATTCTTTTAAATTCCTTATCCACATCAAAGATGATAAAAATAATCATAATATAAATAAACCTATTCCCTTCTTTTTACGTCGATTCGGTCCCATCCTTGCCGTGTTAGTCGGTCATGGTCACGGGCAGGTTGTGCCGGATGCCGAGGCCCCGAAAGATCGAGCAAGGGTTATTGAACTTGTTGACGATTACCAAAAGTTTGATATCGAGAAAATCAAGGAGGTGGTGAAAGCCTTCTTGAATGCTGGGACGGTGACGGAGCGAGCGAAATATGTTCGTGATGCGAAGCGGGTGGAACCTTTGATGAAGAAATATTACAGAGGTGAGAAACTCAAGGCCGAGGGGTTTGAGAGTTTTGAGACAAGTCAGACTTCCGATCGAGGGACTCTCCTGACAACAAGCTGGAGTTTAGCGGAAGCGTCGATTCCTTTGCCGGGTATGCGAATAAGAATTCGAAGCTAGGAAAGCAGCTTGCGGGTTTGATGAAACATGATGAACGAGTTGCTCTGACATTGCAGGTGGTCTATCCACCGGAAGCCCGTTCTGAGAAGCAAGTGGAGATTGTTGGGCTCGTTCGTCGAGGCTGGATCACCCCTATTTCTGGAGAGGATGAGGATGGGAAATAAGAGGGCGGAGAGATCGCTTAGAAGTAGCGGGCAAGGGTGGCGGTTTCTTCGCCGGGTGATACTTCGAGGTATCCCGTACTTTGGAGTGGAGTGACGAAGTCGCCGGAGTTTTGGGGGGAGAGTGAGATTGCTTTGCCTTCGTGGTTGAGCTTGGCGGGGAGGAATTGGGTGAGGAAGGGATGTCGCTGGATGGGGGTGGCGAGTGAGAGGGTAATGGGTTCGGCGTCGGGTTCGCCGGTCATGCGGCGGAGCATGGGGACGACGTAGCGTTGGAAGGTGGTGAGGGTGGAATTGGGATTACCGGGGAGTGCGACCACGCCCTTCCAATAGGCAAGGGGTTTGCCGGGGCGCTGGGCGACGCCGTGGAAAATGGGGTCTCCTCGGAGTGATTCGAGAGCGGGGCGAACGTAGTCTTTGCGGCCTTTTGAGATGCCGCCAGAAAGGATGACGAGATCGCAGTTCTCCAAGGCTCTGGCAATGCCGTCGGTCGTTGCGGCGAGGTCATCGGGGAGGTGTTCCCAGGAGACCGCGGTGGGGCCCCATTGGTGGATGGCACTCAGAAGGGTGATGCCATTGGATTGGCGGAGTTGGTGGGGGAGGGGAGTTTGCTCGACGGGGATGAGTTCGTCGCCGGTGGACAGGATTTTGAGGCGGGGAAGGCGGGTGCTCTTGATGGTGGCGGCTCCAATTGAGGCCATCATGCCGAGGTGTCCTGGCGTGATGCGTGTGCCGGATTTGATGATGAGATCTCCCCGTAAGGCGTCCGATCCTTCCCGGTGGATGAATTTTCCGGCGACCGGCTGGCATTCGATGCGGGCCTCCTCTGCGGTGATGGTGACTTCTTCATAAGGGACGATGGTGTCGCAATCGGGTGGCAGGACCGAGCCGGTCATGATCTGCCAGCAATGTCCGGGCTTTAGCGGCGGCGGGGTGGCATGGCCTGCGGCGTGGATGCCTTGGAGAGTGAGCGGTGTGCCTTTGAAATCTGAAAAACGGAAGGCCACGCCATCCATCGTGACGCGATCGAAGGGAGGAAAAGGTCGATCTGCAAAAAGATCCTCACGTAAGACACGGCCGAGCGCATCGGCGAGGCTGATGTTTTCCGCATCCAGTAAATCGAGGTTGGAAAGCATCAGGTTGTCGGCGTCCTGCGGTGTGATCACACTCATACGGGTAACTTACCGGTTTTGTCACCACTTCTCAACTGTCACGCTGGAAAAAATAGGCTAAGGTTTAAGGGTGCGCGCGTTCCTTCTGATTCTGCTGATTTCTCTCCTTCCTGCCAAGACGATCCGGGTTTGCACCTACAATGCCTCGTTGTGGCAAACCTCCGAGGGGCGCTTGTCGGCACTTCTGCGCCCGGGGACTTTTGCTCCGGCGAAGCAGATCGCGGAAGTGGTTCAGATTCTCGAGCCTGATGTTCTCCTTCTCAACGAGTTCGATTTTGATGCCAATGGCACTGCCGCAAGTCGGATGAACGACAAGTATTTAAAGGTGAGTCAAAACGGTCGTGCGATACAGGACTACCCCTACCGTTACGTCGCGATCTCCAATACGGGCATCCATTCCGGGTTCGACTTTGACAATAATGGCGTCGTTGATGTCTCTCCCGGTGACCAAAGCTACGGCGGAGATGCCTTTGGCTTTGGTGAATTTCCAGGTAAATTTGCGATGGCGGTCTTTTCAAAATTCCCGATTGATCCCGAAGCAGTCCGGACTTTTGAGGAGATTCTTTGGAAGGACATGCCGGAGAATTTGATCCCTCCGGGGTTTTATTCGGAGGCTGAGCAGAAAGTGTTTCGGATCTCTTCCAAAAGCCACTGGGACGTTCCGATTCAAGTTCACGGGACGACCTTCCACTTTTTAGTGAGCCATCCCACTCCTCCGGTTTTTGATGGCGCGGAAGACCGGAATGGCCGGCGAAATCACGATGAGATCCGTCTCTGGGCCGATTACCTGACCCAAGGGGCTGCTGGCTATCTCGGTGGAGGACTGGGGGCGGGGAAGCGATTCGTGATCGCGGGTGACCAGAATGCCGACCCGACCCGGGGAGACAGTGTGAATGCTGCCATCAATCAGCTTCTCGATCACCCGCGGGTGAACGGATCCTTCATCCCCGAGCGCACGGGGGATCAAACAGCCTTCAACCGTTTTGATACCGCGACGTTCCGATTGCGGGTGGACTATGTTCTTCCCTCCAAAGAGGGATTTGAGATCGTCACGGGGGCGGTGTATTGGCCGACCGGGAATCAGGAAGGGGCCACGCTTGTCACGGGCTCGGACCACCGCCCGGTGTATCTTGATTTGAAGCTGGTTCCCCTCATTGGGGAAGTCGTCCGCGAACTTTCGGTGGAGGTGCAAAATGGCTCTTCTCGGCTGAGTTGGAAAGCGAAGGCGGAAATCTCATATCGATTGGAGAAAAGTTCGAATTTAGACCTTGCCCAGTGGAGCCCGGTACCGGAGGTGGAGATTGAGATTCAGGGAGATATCGCGACGGTTATGATCCCAGCGGTCGATGTGACGAAGTTCTACCGCATCGCGGCCTCCTACGAGTAGGAATCATTTCTTATGAGGAGATGTGACAGGATTGTAACCTCTTTTCACTGGGGATTCCTGTGGTGGAGGATGCCGCGCCTTCCAGGCTCGAACTTATCGTGGACGATGGTTTCTCGACCCAAGGGCCCAGTGGAAAGCACGCGGCCTGATGACTTTCGTTCTCCTCATTGTGAGGAATATCGACTAGCGTCACGGGTGTGCGGTTAATCCTTCCTCTCTGCCTTCTGGCCTGCGTCATCGTGGTGGCTTGCTCGACTGCTCCTTCTTGGGAGGGGCGCGATCCAGTGCGATCTGCGTTGCCCATATCGTCGAGTCCGATCCTCGCGCAAGCGGGGTTGATCCGCATCGCGGAGGTCGATCGAACGATTGCGATTGATCTCCGCTATACCCGTGGTTCGACGATCGCCAAGAGGGCACTTTATGAGAGCAACATGCCCGCTCTGCTGCGCCCGGAAACAGCGGTGCGGCTTCGTAAGGCCAACGATGCTGTCAAGCTCCACGGGTATCGGATTCAAGTGTGGGACGCGTATCGCCCACCCGCGGCGCAGCTCATTCTTTGGGAGGCCTCAGGTCATGATGTTCGTTTCGTGGCAGACCCCTTTAGCAAGCCTTCGCAACATTCCTGCGGCACCGCGGTCGATGTGACTCTCGTGACTCAGTCGGGTCAAGCGGTCGAGATGCCCACCGGTTTTGATAGTTTTACTTCGCAAGCGGCGGCTCGCTACGAGCATCCCGATCCCGAGGTGATGACGCGCAAGCACATCCTGCAACAGGCCATGATCGAGGCGGGTTTCTTTCCGCTGCCGAATGAGTGGTGGCATTTTACCGATCGGCGTTTTCAATCTTACCCTGAGACCGTTCCGCTTTCGGCGATCAAAGCTGCCTTTTAATCCTATGAAACTCCTTTTCTTCCTCATCACGTGCGCCACGCTTTCGGCGCAGATCAAGCCACTTGTCGGAACCTACTTGGGTGACAACGAGCGGAACTACTACGGGAATCTCGCTCCTTCAAAGCTGCGCGTGAAATGGAAAGTTCCGCTGGGTTCGGGAAAGACGACCTTTGGTCTAAGCGATACCCGGACGTGGAAGGGCGTGGGTTGGACCGGTCAGCCTTTGGTGATTCAGGAGGGGAACGAGATTTACCTCATTCAGGGAACCTTGAGCCATCATGTGAAGAAGATCCGGGCACGTGATGGTGCGGTGATCTGGTCGACTAGCGTGGGAGATGTCATCAAGGGGACTCCGACTTTTATTGATGTCGGTGGTCCGGCCGAGACGCGCTACACCTTGATCGTGGGAAGCCGTAGTGGGTTTGGGCAGCACTGGCGGACTGGCACGGCCTATAGCCTCCATGGCATTTCCTACACCACAGGAAAGAAGCTCTGGCGGCACAACTCGCGTGCCACGGCTTCGAACAGCCGGGACGTTGATGCCTCGGCGGTGGTGCTGGGGAGCAAGGCCGCCATTCCGCTGGAGAATGGATACTTTACTGTTTTTTCACCGGATGTCCGTAAGGCCACGAAGGGAACGGGCCTGCCGCTGCCGCGTATCAGCAAGCAATCGCTCTTATATAAGGAATCTGATTTCGCGCTTTACGGCAGCGAAGTGTGTTGTGAGTCATCGCCGACGATGGTTGGCAGCACCGCCTATGTCGCCGCCGGGGTGGGGCGGGTTTACGCTTGTGGGTTGGGTTTTTTCGGTGGCACCAGCACTAAGCTCGATATCGGGGGGGATCTCAATGGCACCATGCCGCTGACCAATGACAAACACCTTCTCCTTGGGATCGAGAAGCAGTTCATCGCAGGGCAGGGTGGGGTCGTGAAGTTTTCGACTGGGGGAAAAGTGAAGTGGTTCCATCCCCTTCCTGATTGTAAATGGTACACTTGGAATGGTGGCCTCGTCGGGAGTCCGGCGGTCAATCACCGCTATCAATCGACGGTCTCAAAAGACCTTGCCTGCTTTGTTGGGGTCGACGGGAATCTTACTCTCATTAATCATAAAAAGCTCCAACCCGGGACGATGAATTGGGGGCCCCGCCGTAAGCAGCAGTATCCCGCACCGCTCGTTCTCGATACCGTGAAGCTCCCACAAGGTTCCATTTCCACGCCCCTCTTTGTGGGGGACAAAATCATCGTGGGCTACGACAACGGCATCGATCTCTACCAAGTGACGCCGGCTGGAAAGATGGTGCGTCTCGACCGCTTGAGCGGTCCGATGTTCGATGCCACTCCGGTGGTTTGGAATGGCCGGGTTTACGCCGGTTCCAAGAATGGCTTCCTTTACTGCCTAGGTGATTAGGCTGGGTTTCTGAGCCACGATATGCCCCGGGCGGGACTTCACTTCAGAGAAGATTCGGCCAATGTATTCACCCAAGATTCCGATGGAGAAAAGTTGGATTCCTCCGAGAAAAAAGATGGCGACGGTAAGGGTCGGCCACCCAGCGACATCGGCTCCGAAGATGATGGTCTTTAGGGTGACGAAGAGCGCGAAGAAAAGGGAAGCGACGGAGACGAAAAATCCGATTCCCGTCCACATTCTCAAGGGGAAGGTCGAAAAGGAGGTGAGCCCGGTCATGGCTAATCCGAAGAGGTCCTTTAGTCGGAATTTAGAAATTCCGGCAGTCCTGCGGTCCAAGATGATGGGAACTTTTAGGCTCTTAAACCCAACCCAACTATAAAGTCCTTTCATAAAACGGTTGTGCTCCGGGAGCGCACAGATGGCGTCAACGACCTTGCGGTCCATGAGGCGGAAGTCACGGGAGTGCGCAGGAATGGTGACCGAGGTCGTCTTATTGAGAAGCCAGTAGTAAAGACGGACGGCCTGCTTCTTGATGAAGGTTTCACCGCTGCGATTTTCTTGTGTGCTGTAGACCATCTCAAATCCCTCCTCCCAATGCGCAAGAAAGGTTTTGAGATAGGACACTGGTTCTTGAAGGTCGGCATCCATGATGATGACGGCTTTACCTTTGGCCTTTTTTAGGCCGGCGGTGATGGCGTTTTCTTTCCCAAAGTTCCGTGAGAGGCAAATGATCCTGACGGGATAGTGAGTCATCATCTTACGCGCTTCGTCGATCGTTTCATCCTGGCTGCCATCATCAACGATGATGATTTCATGAAGTCGCTTGAGCCGACGAAATTCATCGCCGATAGTTTCAATCGCGGTCGCGATATTCCCGGCTTCATTAAAGGCGGGGACAACAATCGAGATTTCAGGGTGGACCGGCGAGGGAGAAATTTCAGGGTCTTCGTCCACGATCCTCCCGATGACGCTGAAGGGTGGCACTTCGGATTTTGGGGAAAATTGCGCTTTGAGTCTAGTGTTCATTGAGGGGGGTGGTCCGTTTTTGGGGTCTGTCTGAAAGGAGGAGAGATCGGCGAAATTTCCCATGTTGGAAGAAGGCGCTCTGGATATTGGGATTCAGTTTCTTGAAGGTTTTTTCGTCGATCGAAACGAAGTCACGTTTCGAATCGGTAAGAATCCCTGCCAGATCATCGGGATCCCCAAGGCGGATGGCCTTTCCCTTGGTGTAAAATTCGATGGAGTAATTCTTCCGTCCGAAATAATAGAGTGGGAGTGAAACAGGTCCTTCGGAGATTGTTTTTTGAACGACGAGGTCTTTCTGGGTTCGCTTCGGTGCGAGATGAGGGAGGTAGGAGAAGACGATAGAGGCTCCGAGGAAAATGAAGAACCCGCTTGCGAGGCTCCCTTTAAAAAGGTGAGCGACTTTGGCCGGCGCTGCCCGCTGCCCGCGGGCGGCATGAAGCCAGACATCTATGATTAGGAAACATGATGCGGGAATTCCGGTGATGACGTAGGTTGGGATGATGTTGGTCGCCATCGTGAAGAAGACCAGCGGTGCCAATGCCCAGCAAAGAAGGTAGGAACTCCAGAGTGAGGTTTCGTTTTTAAATCCTGCAACGATTGATTTGATGCGCCCCAAGGGGGCCAGGAAAAAGAAGGTCCAGGGCAGGAGGGTGGCCAGCCAAAAGAGCCAGATCGTCCCGCGTGCTTCGGCATGTCCGCTTCCGTAGAGATCGCCCTTCCAGCCGCTCATCAGGAACCGTTCAAAATGTTCACCGACGATAAAGTATGACAAGAATCCCGGCGTTTTTTGCTCGGCAATAAGATACCAGGGGAGCGAGAGAAGCAGCATGAGAATCGTCCCTGAGATCCATGGGAGATTCCGCCAGGTTTCTCGCCAGCGGTTCTGGATCAGAACCCACGCTCCGATTGGAAGGGCGGTGAGAACAAAGGCCACCGGGCCCTTTGCTAGAAGTCCAATCGCCAAGCCGACGAAGAATAAATACCCCATCAATTTGCGATGACTTCGGCCATCGAGAGCGCTCCAGAAAGCAACCATTGAGAGAGTCGTGCCCGCAAGCATGACGAGGTCCGTCATGACGCACGCCATGGCGATGAAGAAAAGAGCGCTGCTTGTTAGCATCGTGACGCCAAGCAGAGCGTAGTTTTTTCCGCGGTATTCCTGGGCCCAGCGGTAGAGTATTCCTAGGACGGAGAGCCCGGTAAAAAAGATGAAAATACGACCCCCGAATTCATTGACACCAAAGAGCTTCATGCCAGAAGCAGCGAGCCAAGTGTGCAGAGGTGGCTTCCCCCAAAATGGCACGCCATATTCGATTTGAGGCGTGACCCAATCGCCGGTCTCCGCCATTTTGCGCGCCATTTCGGCATAGCGGGCTTCGGTGGTGTCCGTGAAGGGAACCTGAATCATGAGGAGAATCCTGAGAATGATGAGAGCGACCAAGGTGCCCCAGAGGAGTTTTCTTTGAGAGGGAGTGAGAGTGACGGCTTCGTCGAAGGATTCCGTAGAAGAGTTCATATCGTTGTCTTTCTTTATCGAAATAAAAGGTATCCTCTTTGAAATTATAAAAGAGTGAGAGTGGGCCAGAATTTCACCTGTCGAGAATTTAAGTTAGCTCGAATCCCTCGTCCCAGGCCGTGCTGGAATCGAGCGAATCCCCACGGGCGTCGTGACCTCTCCTTGCCGCAAGCTCTTCCTCCCGCTCCTTACGAGCCAGGCGGATGGAGTGATGAACATCACACTGCGGAACTTCCCTCAGCCCTCTTTATCACCGTGGAAAAAGAAGACGTCAAAATTCTCTGCGAAGTCACCTTCGAAAAGAAGGACCACGACCACGAAGTCGAGGCCATTACCGAAGGGAAAAGCGTGTCAAAGAAATAGCGACTTCTTTTACCGAGGCGTGCCTACGACGAGTGTGACCTGGAATTCACGGATCTCAGTGGTTGAGACCTTGATTTTGATATTAAGGTTCTTTGCGATTTCGCGGGAGAGACTGAGGCCAATGCCGGTATGGTTGTCATCTCCTGTGCGTGCCTTGTCGACGCGGTAAAATGGCTCGAAGAGGCGGTCCAAGTCAGCCGGGAGAGGGGTGGCCGAGAGGTTGGAAATGGTGAAGATGAATTGGCCATCTTGATCCGATGTTTCAAGATGGATGTTCGAGTTATCCTTCGCATGGCAAATTGCGTTGTCGAGGAGGTTGGTGAAGAGGATTCGCACGAGGTCTTCGTCCGTTTTGTGGAGAAAGGAAGCGGAGTCGAGTTGCCATTCGGCGGCGAGTCCGCGGGGTTGACATTTTTCAGAGAGTCCCCGCCACGTTGCTTCAATCACTTCATGAAGATTGATTTCTTCGACGAGGATCCTGTGGGTTCCGCTTTGGAGTCTCGAAAATCGCATGAGGTGCGTCACTAATCCTGCCATCTGCTTTGAAATTATGAGCGCTTGCGTGATGCGGTGGTCGTAGTCGTCAGCATCCTTGCTGCTGTTGATCGCTTGCTCAAGAGTGGCTTGGATTCCGGCGAGTGGTGTCCTGAGTTCGTGCGCGGCATGAGTTGAGAAGTCCCGCTCACGAACGCGCACTCCTTCGATTCTCAGGAGAAGTCCGTTATATTGTTCAACGAGGTTGCGAAGCTCTCGGGGGAATTTATCAGAGATTGTGACGGGGTTTCCGAGACGGTCGGTTTCCCGCTGCTGAAGTCGTTGGGAGAGTTCCTGAATCGGAATGAGACTGCGATTGACGACCCATAAAATGGAGAGTGCGGTTAGGAAGATGGTTGTGGCGACGACCCACGTGAGAGTTTGGCGGAGTTCTCTAAGTCCGTGCCGCAGGTCTTTCGTGTTCAAGGCGATGACACAGATGTGCTCAAGTCCTTCCAGCGAAGTCGGAGTGATGGTCTCTTTTTCATCATAGGATGGGAAGACCTTGATTCCGAGAGCACGGCCCTCCTTACCATCGGGGAGAGTAATACTCCGGATGACCGGCTCATTGAGGTCTCCATGAAATTTGGGAAGTTCAAAATCTTTGAGAGCGGGAGCTTTATAGGTTTCGCCACTCTGCAAGCCCCACACTTGGATGAGGTCCTTTCTTCTGCGGACGTCATTATCGAGAATGTGGACAAGCCATTCCTGATAGGGTTTACCATCCTCCAACTCGATCTCAATTGTGAGTAGTTCGGCGGTCGCTTGGAGACGACCGTCGAGTTGCTCAATGAGAACTTTACGCTGCGCCAGATAGACGACAATAGATCCAGTGAGAGTGGCAAAGGCAATCGCCAGAATCGTCCCGGCAAGCAGGCGTTTACGAATCGATGGGTTGAGAGCTCGCATTGGTGTCAAGGTAGTATCCCTGGCCACGTCGGGTGTGAAGGAGGTTTTCCTTTCCTCCGGCATTGAGCTTTTTGCGGAGGTAGCTGACATAGACATCGACGGCATTGCTGGACCCTCCTTCCACGTCTTCGTAAACATGGTCCCAAATTTCCTGACGGGTGACCACTTGCCCGATGCGGTAGGCAAAGTATTCCAGGAGGCCATATTCCCGGCGAGTCAGGGTGATCTCCTCTTGGCCCCGGACGACTCTCTTTGAGCTGAAATTTACGGTGAGATCGCTCACGGTGGCAGAGTCACCGACTGGATCGTAGCGTTTGCGAAGCTGAGCCCGAACCCGGGCCAGTAATTCTCTCAGCTCGAAGGGCTTCACGAGGTAATCGTCAGCTCCGGCATCCAGACCTTCGATCTTGTAGTCCCAGACATCCTGACATAGGGGGGGGGCTGATCTCCTGCAACGCAGATAATTAATGGGGTTGGGCCGGGTTCTCATTAAAAACAACGCAATAAATAGTTGCGTTTAATGATGCA
>JBLIDI010000024.1:0-22801 GCA_047634075.1 Akkermansiaceae bacterium | reverse complement strand
CCGCTGGATCAGAGGAGGCCAAACCACTCACCATTCCCTGCACCAACATCGATTTCTCAAATCCTTTCTCGAGACTTTCGAGATGAGCCTTGGCAGCTTCGGGATCTGTGCTCGCCCAGCCCTTCATTGCTGCGATCGAGGCGAAGCCACGGCGCCTTCCATCGCCATCCATTTCGCCCACCGCCATGAGGGCCGCCGCGCCATCGATCTTACCCCAAGCTTCAAGAAACAAACCCATTTGCTGTCCGGTATCGCCACCGTTTTCCCCTTTCTCAAGAAGGGCCTCAAACACGGCGCGGGCATTCTCCGGCTGTAATTCCAGAAGAAGATCTGCGAACATTTTATTGGCCACCAACGAATCGCTTTCACTTTGGTATTGGGCAATCGTGACACCGGATTCGGAACCGCCACCACGCGACGTTTGAGAAGATCCGGAATCGGAAGCTCCTCCGGAAGAACGGGAACTACCGCCTCTGGATGACAGAGAGTTCTTTCCTTCCGCACTGGCTTGATCGGACGATTGCGCGGCGGAATCCAGGCTCGTGCGACCAATAACGAAAGCAGCACTGGCGACTCCAAGCCAGACGAGATTAAAAATAAGAGATTTTTTCATAATAACTTGAGTGAAAGCGGGGGACAATTTCGATGCAAATGAACCTGCACAGAAACCTCCAACATTCTCTCATGCGGAATTGAGGGAAAAATCCGCAAAAAAATTTGCTTTTTCTTGAACCGCCCTATTTAGGGAAACTCACGCAAGCGACGACGCAGCCAAGCCCGACCGTATTCCCAGAGGCCTTCGGTCGTGCGCTTTTTCAAGCCCAGGGCATCGGCAGCCTCTTGCATCGTCAGGCCAATGAAGTATCGCAGCTTGACCAACTCCGCGGCTTGCGGGTCTTCGAGTTCCAGTTCCGTCAGCACTTCGTGCAGCGCAAGAATTTCGTCCGGCGGAGCATTGGCCTCGATCATTGATTCGACCAACTCAACCGCTACGGCACCGCCTCCGCGTTTTCGCGCCCCTTGTTTGCGGGCATGATCGACGAGGATTCGCCGCATGGCCTCGGCAGCGGCCCCGAAAAAGTGACGCCGATTTTCCCAATGACTCTGCGAACTCCCCCCCAAACTCATCCAGGCTTCGTGGACGAGCGCGGTCGCCTGAAGGGTGTGCCCCGGTCGCTCCCGTGACATCTTCGCCCGTGCTAGATTGCGTAATTCCTCATAAACGGCCGTGAGTAAGTCTGCGCTGGAAGACTCGCCGCGTTCCAGCTTCGAGAGTATCTGTGTGACATCGTCCATAAGATTGGTATCCTCTCAAATCAATTGCAGATTGAAAGGTTTCGCCACCGTCCCTCGCAAATGGCATTATTTTAGCGGAAACTTCCTTTTTTTTACGCATGCCCTAACAAGCAGGCCCACTCGCGGGAACTACCCTTGCGAATTCCACCTGAATCGGAACGAGTTTGAACAAACCTCTGTCAATGACTGCCAAAAAAAGCAAGCGCGAAATTTTTGCGGCAGCCTTTGAATGCAAGGACCCGGAGGAGCGCGCGAAGCTCCTCGAGCGCGAATGCGGAATGGATCCGACCATTCGTGATGCCGTGGAGACCCTCCTCGATGAGCATTGCGGGATCGGTGATTTTTTAGAACAACCTGCCGTGGGGAGCCTTCGGCTCTTGCCGGGTACCCCGGAGAATCTCATCGGAAAAGAGCTGGGGCCCTTCACTCTCGTGAAGCAAATTGGCGAGGGTGGTGGCGGGTCCGTTTATCTCGCCGAGCAAAGCCTCCCGGTTCAACGACAAGTGGCCTTAAAGATCCTCAAGCTGGGGATGGATACCACGAGAGTGATCGCCCGCTTCGAGGCCGAACGCCAGACTCTCGCGCGGATGGAGCACCCTCACATTGCCCGCGTGATCGATGCGGGCGCGACTAAGGAAGGGCGTCCTTACTTCGTGATGGAATATGTCGCAGGCGCTCCCGTGACCCAATACTGCGATCAGCGTGAGCTTCTCATCAATGAGCGCCTTTACCTCTTCATCAGGATTTGTCGGGCCATCGAACACGCCCACCAAAAGGGAGTCATTCACCGGGATCTCAAACCCTCCAACATTCTCGTCCGCGAACAGGAAGGCCGGGCGGTTCCCAAAGTGATCGACTTCGGAGTGGCGAAAGCGATCGATCCGCTCGATGGCGATCTCGGCGGATTCACGATCAACGATGCCATCATTGGGACTCCAGCCTACATGAGTCCCGAGCAAGCGAATCAGGGAAACCGCGACATTGATACCCGTGCTGATGTTTATTCGCTCGGGGTCATCCTCTACGAACTCCTGACCGGAACCACTCCGCTGCAAGCCACGACCTCTGGAATGCCGGATCCTCCCGAGGTTTTGAAGATTTTAGGCGAAATCGATCCGCCCCGACCTTCAACTTTCCTCCGAAATCAGAGCGCCGAGAAACGCGAACGGGTCGGGGGGCAACGCAAAGTGGCGACCGGACGATTAATCTCCGAGCTGCAAGGTGACCTCGATTGGATCGTGATGAAGTGCCTCGAGAAAGATCGGGCCCGCAGGTTTGGCAGTGCCAGCGAACTGGGTCGCGACCTCGAACTCTATCTCAAAGGGGCCCCGATCACCGCCCGCCCGCCAAGCTGGAGATACCGGTCCCGTAAGTTCGTCGATCGGAATCGCGTGGCGGTTGCCTCAGCGAGCCTCCTCCTAGCAACAATCATTGCCGCCGCGGTGTTGAGCTTTCTCTTCGGAGTTCGCGCCACCAAAGCCGAGGAAATGGAATCCAGTCTTCGCATCGAAGCGGAACGAGACCGCGAACTGGCTCTTGAAAGTGCGGAACAAGCCCGCCTCCACCAATATGTCGCCAATATCAATCTGGCACATCAAGCGCTCCTGGATGGTCACCTTTCCAAGGCCCTTCTTCTTCTGGAGCCTTGGGCCACCGTGAAAGCGGGCGCAATTGATCTACGTGGATTCGAGTGGTGGTTTCTCATGAAAAGATGCCTGGGCGATGAGCATTTCGAGCTCCCGCGCTTTGACGGCCCCATTGATGCGCTGGCCTTCTCACCAGACGCGAACCTCCTCGCAATCGCAACGATGAATCGCGTCCATCTCTGGTCACTTGATCAAAAAAAGATCACCTCAACTTTTTCGCACGCTACCAGATCGCTCGAATTCTCACACGGAGGAGATCGGCTTCTCCTCAGCGGGCGAGATGGCGTGGTGGTGATTGAGGTCCTCTCCGGCGAGAAGATTTGGGAGCTCGGAGGCGGATCTCATGAAGCGGCAACTTCACCCGATGGTCGCTTCCTCGCGACGAATGACCGCGAAGGGATCACGATATGGAATACTTCAAACTGGCAGCGCGAACAATTTTTCCCGGGGAGTTCCGGATCCCTGACGTTCTCACCGCAGGGTACTATTCTGGCCACCGCCGGGAGAGACGGGGTCACGCTGTGGCCGTTGGAAGGAGAGCCCTCGCCGATCGTCCTCGAAGAATCGCCCCGTCTTCGATTCGGAGCAAATGGCATCCATTTTTCGGGTGATGGGGACCTCATCCTTCTTGCCCGTAACGAAAGCCCAACCGATTCTGGATTCGCGTTCGGTCTCTGGGAGACAAATAACGGGAAGGAAATTGCGATGCTTCCGGATGGCGCCGAGGGCGGCTTTCATACCGGGGTTATTTCCGCGATGTCCTTCAACCGTGACCGGTCACTTCTCGCCTCCAGCAGCTGGGACCACTCGGTGCGACTTTGGGACTTTGCAAAAGGCACTCTCCTGCGGACTTTCCTGGGGCATCGTGGCGAGGTCTGGAGCGTGGCCCTGTCCCCCGCCGGGGATCTCGTAGCGAGTGGCAGTAAGGATGGTGAGGTGAAAATTTGGCCGACCGTCAAGAGCACTCGTCATGATTGGATCGCGGGCCATTGGACCCCGTTGGGATTCTCTCAGGACAGTGAAATCATGGCAGCCCTCGACCAGGAGAGCACATTTACGACATTCGATATCAACTCCGGAGCGAAAGTTCACACACAAGCGCTTTCGAAGTCCGGAACGCCGGGATTTCAAGCGAAGGGCCGGCGCGCTGTCTCGGCCAATCGAGACTTGGACCGCCTCGCGGAAGAACAAGGCGATGGCACCGTCGTCATTCGAAATCTCAAATCTCAAACCGAAACACTCTTAAAGGTGGGATTTCGCCGGATTGACTCGCTGTCCCTCTCGCCAGATGGGAAGACCCTGGTGGTGACGAGTCGCCGCGAGGGGATGTCTTGGTGGGATTTGCAAGAAACCGACCAGCCAATTCTGCAGAGCAAGGCCTCCCTCGCCCAGTTTTCGGGCGACGGCTCCACTCTGGTCTGCTCCCTCGACGAGGGATCCGTTGTCGTCCGGGATGCCTTCACACAAATAGAGCGCAAGCGCTTCAAACTTGAAGCAACCTCTTCCGGGACTCGCATCGCTTTATCGAAAGACGGAAGTTTACTCGCGGTGACCCACGGATTTCAGGATTATGAAAATGCCATCTCTCTTTGGGACACCGTGACCGGCAAAGAGATCGGAACTCTCAACGGCCACAAACAAGGGATTTGGAGCCTCGCCTTTTCACCAGACGGAAGGACCCTGGCGAGCTCGGGTGGGGGTGGGATTGTCCGCCTTTGGAACATCGCGACCCGGAGCGAATTGCTTACGATCAGGGAACTTGGGACCGCCATGACCAATCTCACCTTCAGCCCGGATGGCAAAATACTGATGACCAGCTCTCCGGGGTTTTTGCCTGACCCGAAGATGCGCTTCTTCCGTAGCTCAGCCGGGCCCCGGTGATTGGACATCATCTCGGAATGATCGCCGGGCTTGATGAGGGCACGCTTGCGACTTACTCTCCGCAAGATAAGGTCACCATCGCGGACCTTTGAAGGCCCCGAAGGCTCGCTTAGCGCCCCGAACTGAAACTCTCTCTTTTGACTTCTCAAAATATCAACCTAGACTCTCACCAGTTTTGAGCGACATTTCATTTACCTCCCCCGCGCCCGGTTACTGGGCCGACGCCCACGTCTCTTCCGAAGACTGGAACTCTGCCAAGTGGCAACTAAAAAACCGGGTCTCCTCTCTCACTGGGATTGAGAAGCACCTCACTCTCTGCGAAGAAGAGCGAGCCGGGATTCTGCTCACCGGCACAAAGCTCGCCACTTCGGTGACACCCCATTACTTCAATCTCATCCACCCCACTGACCCCGACTGCCCAATGCGTCGGCAGGTCATCCCCCGGATCGAGGAAACCTTCACCGATCCCTCGGAAATGTCGGATCCCTGCGGTGAGGACTCCCACATGCCCGTTCCGGGGCTTGTCCACCGGTATCCCGACCGCGTCCTCTTTCTTGTCACCGACCGCTGTGCCTCGTATTGTCGTTACTGTACCCGCTCACGGGTCGTCTCCGGCGTTTCAGACCAAAAGTTGGAAACCCAGTGGGATATGGCCATCGAATACCTCAAACGCTCGCCCCAGGTGCGCGACGTCCTCCTTTCGGGTGGCGATCCCCTTCTCTTCTCCGACGGCAAACTCGAGAAGCTCCTGTCGAAGCTCCACGCCATCCCACACATCCAGTTCGTGCGGATTGGATCACGGATCCCCATTTTCCTCCCCCAGCGTATCACCCCCGAGCTCTGCACGATGTTAAAGAAATTCCACCCTCTTTTCATCTCGATTCACACCAACCACCCGAGCGAGCTCACCTCCGAGGTTCGCGATGCCCTCGGCCGCCTCGCTGACGCGGGGATTGTCATGGGAAATCAGTCGGTCCTCCTCGATAAGGTCAATGATTCGGTTGAAATCCAAAAAGAGCTCGTCCAAAAACTTCTGATGTGCCGGGTCCGCCCCTATTATCTCTATCAAGGAGACCTCATCCAAGGAACGGCCCACCTCCGCACCGGGATCTCGAAAGGGATCGAGATTATCGAAGGGCTCCGCGGACACACCTCCGGCTACGCCATCCCACAGTATGTCGTCGATGGCCCGGGAGGCGGGGGCAAGATCCCCATTAACCCGCAGTATATTGTCGATTCCAACGACGAGCGCACGATCTTGCGGAACTACGAGGGTAAGGAGTTCATCTATCCCGAGGCCAAGCTTGCGCCAGTCCTCGACTAAATCGTGTCGCCTCATTCCAACCGATAAACGAGGGAGGCTTCGTAAATTTCAGCTCCCCCGCCTGATACTTGGCTGGTGGTCGGCGCGCCGCCGCCAGGGCGGCCTTGCGGCGGACCTGGGCTCAGCGGAGAGCTTCTACAGACAAGGTTTCAATTATCTCCTCCGGCAGCGCCGCGAGAAAACAGTAGCCAAACGTTGCACTTTTGGTGGTGCGCCCTTTTCAGGCGGAGCAACACCCTAGATCAAGACGAACCGGGAAGGAAGGCACGGCTAAGGAATGATTCCGTTTACCACCTCCTCTCTCTGCGACGAAGTGGCAAGAATCAAAAGGGCGACTTTCGACTACGATTGCCTCCCGTTCGCTGCTGCCGCCGATTCTTACTTTTCTTCCGCGAAATCCCACACGATCGAGATCATGGAGTGAAGTGAACGCCTTGATTTATTCCTGCGCCGTCCCTCGGAGCACGATCTCCTGAGGTCCTTGACTGATCTCTCAAACTCAGGACTGAAGCCTGGGGGTGCAGGACCTTTATCAACCAGGGACAGCGATCTCCCGACCTTCATTTGTGTGGAAAACCCAGCGTGTTGACCTGGGTTTTCCACAGAAGTCAGGGTGCTGAAGGCTCCGAGGTTGGAAGGCCCAGACTGCAGCCACGCTTACCTCTCGCGAGCGTTCCCCGCGAAGCACCGGGCGCTCGGGTGAGCGTCCTTCCATCATTGCCGTCACCTCTTGGCCCCAATGGAACGCTAAAAACAGCGACCTCGATGAAGAGGCCGCCGTCTTTAATAATGAACGGTGTCAGGAACTAGCCTTTCTTGGGAGGATACTTGAGGAAGACCTTGTATTTCGCAGGGATCTTCTCACCGGCGCCGAGGACCTTGTCCCAGAGCTTTAGCAAGGCGGTCGCTTCCTTGATCAGAATGGCCCCGTTGGAGTCATCGCTGTAGTCTTTCGACGAATAGAGCTCCATGGTGGTTTTGACATCCGCATGGTCAAGGAGGATGCGGAGGCAATTCAAGGCCGACTTACGGGTCAACTCCTCGGAGGCCGAGAAATCAGCGACGAAGGCGTTATTGTAAGCATTGAGCGCCTTGATGGGCTGGCCCTCTCCTTCCAGAGCAAGACCATGACAGTAAGCGAGTTGGGCACGCAGGCTTCCGGGAAGCTTACGGTTACGCCACTTTTCATCACGGCAAATCGCATCGAGACGATTCCAGCTCTTGGTCCGCACTGCGTCCCAAAACACTCCGTAGATTTCGTATTGAACCTTATGGTAGCTATAGAGAAGGCTCTCAGGGTCAAATTTTTCAACAAGTGCGGAGAGAGTCTCGAGATCCTCCAGACGGCGGTAGCATTCCATCTCGTAGAAGGAGGCCATCGTGGACGGGTTTCCCTTCACTTCGGTGAACTTGCCGTATTCCACGGCACAAGCCGCGAACTTGGTTGCAGCGTCCTTGTAGTTCCGACTCTTGTAGAGTTCGAGAGCTTCGGTGAACTCAGGAGCTTGCAGGAAGTAAACCGTGCAGGCTGCGAGGCTTTGCTCTCTCCTGACAAGAGTCTGTGGGGTCTCTCTCCAGAGGAACCTGGACTTGTTAGAGTCCAACATATATCCGGAGAAAGTATCCGAGTCCGTGATGATGAGGATCCGGGGCTCCACTCCGAGGAGGGAACCGAAGCTCGCGGCGAGGAAAAGGGCGGTCGTAAGAATCTTTTTCATATCTGTATTCTGTTTTGAATTCTGTTGTCGTCTCTTACTCGTCTTCTTTCTCAACCACCTTGGTGGTGTCGGCGTTTGCTGCGTAGGTCGTAACCAGTTCGGTCACCTTATCCCACATCGCCTTCTCGTTGGCAGGTGCTTTCTCCACGGCCAGCACAGTCAACTTGAGATATTTGTAGCCTCCTTCGTAGGAGATCTGACGGTCACTCTTGCCATTGTTACTTCCGCCCCGACCCCAGAGGATTTCCATCCAACGCTTCACGGCAGGTGCGGAATATTTGATTGTTCCCATGCTTGAGATCCAAACCTGCTGGTAGGCGGAAAGGGCATCATCAACGCGTCCGGCCTTGTCATGAGACGCGGCGAGGAGCATCCGGCAAGGCACGGCATAGCTGCGGAAATTCTTCTCACTTCCGAGGTATTCCATGGCAGAAGCGATGGCCGCGTCGTAGGCGCCATTATCGGCATGAATGGAAGCGGTGAGATAAAGAGCTTCCTCCTGCTCGCCGAGATCATCGGAATCATCAATGACCCTCTTGAGAAGCTTGATTGCTTCCAACTTCTGAGCACTGGTGCCCTTGGCGTAGACATCAGCGAGGCCGAAGATGGCCGCGAACTTGTGCGATTGGTCTTTAGGGCGTCCAAGGGCCTCTTCGTAATAAACACGAGCCTCTTGAGGCTGCGAGGTCCTGGTGCGGATGAAGTCCCCCACTCTCACGAGGATGAAGTTCGAGAGATCCTTGGGCGAGAAGTCGTTCTTCAGCTCTTTGAAAAGAACTCCGATCATGGCCTCGGCATCACGTGCCTTTCCGGCTTCTTTTTCCGGATCGGTGGACTCGAGAACTTCCTCAAAAACTCCGATGATGGCAATGCGGAGAAGAGCGCGGGTCGCCATATCGCGGGAATCAATTCCCGTGAATGAATAGTAGTGAAGCTTGAGTTCTTCGGGAGTGTTCTCCTTGAGATACTCTTCGGTGTAGGAACCGATTGATTCCTCGAGTCCCGGAGTGTTGGGAACTTTGGCGATGCCTGAAATGACAGTCCGGAGACGCTCCAAAGCTTCCTTAATTTTACCGATCTTACGCATTCCGGGAATCCCGGCCACGGCCACCTTGGCTTTGAAGGGTGAGTCATCACCATACTTCTCCCAAAACTGGTTGTAGTAAGGAACAGCTTCAGCAACACGAGGATTCTCCTCCCTGCCAATCTTCTCCTTACCGATCAGGGAAGTGAGATAGAAGAGGCACTCGCCGGACACCATGTCGTTCTTCTTCTGCTCGGCTAGGGCCAGCGCTTTGAGGTAATACTGCTCGGCTTCCTCGGGCTTTTTGAGGCCCTCGAGAATGTTGCCTTTCAGAGCGAGATTCTGCTCCATCACGGAAACACCGGGGAAGTCAGTTTCGATCTGGGTCACCTTTGCCAGAGCTGGATCATATTCGCTCTCAGCATAGTAGCAGTTGGCCCGGTCAAAGAGCGCGAACGGGAAGTAGACGTTGGTCTTGGGATCGGGATACCTTTCGAAGAAGGCATCGAGAAGCTTGGCGGACTCGGTCCATTCCTGAAGCCGTGAATAATTGGCGGCCTTAAAGTAGGAAGCCGCTTGAACACGGAGTTTATCGGCGTCCTTATTATCGTAGGTTTTGATGTACTCGTTCAACAACGGCTGGGCGTCCACGAACTGTCCGAGGTAGTGCTTGCTGCCACCGAGAACAAAAAGGCAAACGTCATGTTGCTTCGACGGGTTGGTCAACTTGGGCAGCATGATCTTGGCGACTTCGATGCATTTTGCATATTCACCATTAAAGAAAAGGCTGGTCAACATCATGCGCCGCACTTCCTTGACGTATTTACTCTCAGGAAAATCCTTGAGAAAAATCGAACCGTAATACTCGGTGGTGAGAACTTCTCCAATCAAGGCCGAAGTGCGCACCAGATTATAAAGGTTGTTTTCCCGACCTGCGGAGACCTTGCCTTCGCGCATCACCTTGGCATTGGGGAAGTAGAGCTCCATCTGTTCGTAAACCGCGAAGGCACCACGGATGTTTCCGTCTTCTTCATGCAGTACGGCGCTATTCAAGTAGGCGTAGACCTCATTCACTTTGCCGGAAGTATCCGCTTTCTCCAACTCGGTAAGGTCTTCAACGAGGTCACTTTTTTTCACGATCATCGATCCATCCCGAATGGTGCGGTCATATGTCGCTAGGGTCGAGAGACGTGACTTGATGTCATCAATCGCAGCCACCGTGCTGGGAACGAGCGAGTAAAGTTCGAAAGTCGAACGGATCATCTCGGCCGAGCGGGCATCTTGCGCCAGCTTCATAAAGAGAGGCGAAAACTCGTGCGCCTCGAAAGGCTCGAGCTTGATGTGGGCCCGGTTCTTACCGAGGAAGTCGAGGAGAGAGGCCTCGTCTTTCTTCTCGATCACCGCTGCCACCATCGTGTTGAAGGCGGCCATGATGCCCTTGTTGGGAGTTGGAAACGTCACTTTTCCCTTGATGGCGGTCTCGAGATAGTTGTTCCCCTCGGAGATCTTTTTCAACTTGTAGTGATTGATTGCCATGTTGATGAAGTAGACGCCCTTCTCGTAGTTATCCCGGGTCGGGTCGCGCTCTTCGAGAAACTTCTTATACATGCGGATGGAAGTCATCCACTCCTCGGCACCTTTGGCAGCGTGTCCCCACATTAGGAGCGCTTTCTTATTATACATGTTTTTGCTTGGAGCCTGCCCCTCCTTGGGCCTGACGTTCTTGTACTTGGCGTAGCACTTCTCGAACGACTTCATGGCATCGTCGAACATGTTGAGCTTGATCTCACAATATCCGCGGTGATACCAAAACCACCCGAAACGAGGTCCGTAGAGTTGGAGCGCGCGTGAATCGAAGGCGTCGGTCGCCTTGACGAGCACTTGGTGGGCCTCGGCCCACTTACCGGATTGCATCGCCTCGAGGGCATCTGCATTCATGTCCTGGATGGCGGCCCCCTTACCCGTGGCGCAGAAGCCGCAGAGGGCGAGAAGGACGATGCCGAATTTTCGGCAAATCGATTGGATTGAGTTCATAATTCGTATGGTGGTGTGGTGGATTTTTTAGAAAGAGAAAGGCTGAGAGCTTGGAGGGCTCATCAGCCTTTCCGGCAAGAGGTGGAACGGTGAAACGGTTGATTCTCTTAGGAGTATTCCAGAGAACCGGGAAATTCCCACCATGAATGACTAGTTCGCTTCCGGGTCAAGGAGATCCGTGAAAGTGATCTCGGTAATCTTGGCGCCGGCAAGCGCATTGAGAACGTCGGTGACCCGTTGTTGGACGGCATCGCCATCCACGCGAATCTGAACAAGCGCCTTCTGACTCGCGACGTCGGCAGCGCTTTTATGCAGCTCGAGGCGCTGAGAGAGGTTAGACAACTTGCGGACGTCCGCATTCGATTCGATCAACTCAATCACGCCACTCTCATTCTTAATCGAGACACTGCCATTTGCTTCCAAGAGGATGAGCATGGGAGCAAGGTCTGGCGGGGTTTCGGAGGGCGCAACGGCGGGAAGAGCGGTGCTGAGTTCCTGCTCTTTCTTCACGATCTGGGTTGTGACCAGGAAGTAAATAAGGAGAAGGAAACAAACATCAATCAAAGAAGAGATGTCTAATCCTGGTTCGTCTTCATCAGGCGGCTGAATTTTTCTATGTCGGGCCATGGGATGATTTTACGTTTTACGTTTTACGTTTCGGTTTGGATTATTCCTTATTGAAGGAGGCGTAGGCGACTTGCTTGACGCCGACGGCCGCACCAGACTTGATGACACGTTGGACGTATTTGAATTCGACGCCTTGGTCGGCACGGATATGGAGGACGGGCTCGTAACCTTTTCCCTGCACTCGCTCTTTCTCCTTCTTGATATAATCCTGAAGGTCATCCATCCCGTTTAACTGGGTTTTGGTGTCTTCTTGGATAACGTCACCGTTCTTGCGAACGTTCACGACGATCTTACCGTTCTTGGTCTTGGCTGCCTGGGCATTTTCAGCGACGGAAGGGGTAAGATTCGGATCGATTTTGATCGTCTTGGGGTTGGAGACAACAAGGAAGAAGAGAAGGAGGAGGAAGACCATGTCGATCATAGGCGACATGTCCATCTCGACGGCTTCGCCATCATCCTTGTTGACTGATCGGAGTCTGTCTGAGGCCATGAAATTCTGAGGTGGTTTAGTGGGTTCAACGAGAGGGGAAGAAGGGATTCCCTCCCCTCGGATGGGTTAAACGGCGATCCCTTCGGGAATCTTAGCAAGATGCGCATCGGCATTCACGGTCTGAATGGATGCGTTGATCAATTGCTCAGCGGTGCCGTGACAATCAGCAACCAGCGAGTTAAAGCGATTCTTGAAGAAGAAGTAGGCAAAGAGAGCCAGGATGGCCACGATCAGGCCCCACATCGTGGTGAGAAGAGCGATCGAAATCGATGAAGCGAGATCACTTGGATCTGCCCCGGCATTCTCTCCAAGCATGGCGAACGCCGCGATCATACCAAAGACGGTTCCGAACAGTCCGAGCATGGGAGCGGCCTGGGCAACGAGTGAGAGAAGGGTGATGAAGGTCATCTGCTTGCGGGTCTCATTGATCGAGAAGTCGGCGATGGCGTCCTCGACGTGGTCGCGACCGAGGTCCTCGGGGCGGGTGGCGTCGATGTTCGGAAGCGAGTAGGCCATCATGCGCCCAAGGTAGGAGGGATGGGAGGCGGAGAGTTCGATCGCGGAGCGCACCCGACAATTCGTCATGTGATCGAGAAGAGCTGCCTTGAGATCGTCCGGGGCGAACTTGGATCTCGTGAGGTTCATGAAGTTGAAGACCGTCAAACTGATTAATGAGAGGAGACCAACCGCCACGATGAAGATGGTCAGGGGGCCGCCATCCAACAGGTAGCTGTCGAGGGCACTCTTGTCTTTTGCTTGCTTCGCCCCTTGAGCAAGAGCGGGAGCGGCGGAGAGGAGGGTGAAGGCGGAGCCAACGAGCCAGCCTTTAGCGATACGGAACTTTGAGGTCTTGGTCATGATTCTTTAGTTGAGGTCGGTATGGTGTGAAACAGGAGCGCATTCTCGAAAGTGCGTCTCACGAGTAAAGGAAACTTTCCACAATTCCGTGAAATATCCACCCAAATGGCACCTTGATGGAAAAACTCACCTACCCCAAAAAAGCTTAGGTTTATAAATTACTTCTTGGTTTGGACGGGTGTTTTTCGCCGTGGGAACAGGGTTTTGCAGATTTCACAGCCCATGCCATCGCACCCCCGGGCACTGCAGTATTCCCGCCCATAGAAGATGATCTGCAAGTGTAGCTTATTCCATGATGCTCGCGGGAAGAGATTCTTTAAGTCTTCTTCAGTGCGTTGCACATTTTTACCGTCGCTTAATTTCCACCGCTGGGCCAGGCGGTGGATGTGGGTATCGACTGGAAATGCCGGGACGCCAAAAGCCTGAGCCATCACGACCGAGGCCGTCTTGTGCCCCACCCCGGGAAGTTCCTCCAAGGCCTCAAAATCCGCCGGGACTTCGCCGCGATGTTTCTCGAGGAGAATTTCGGAGAGTCCGCGGATCGCGGTGGCCTTGCGAGGAGCCAGTCCGCACGGCCTCACGATGGCATCGATTTGCGCCACCGATACTAGGCTCATCTTAGCCGCTGAGTCCGCAAGTTCGAAAAGAGCGGGCGTGACCAAGTTGACGCGGACATCGGTGCACTGGGCCGAAAGGAGGACCGCTACGAGGAGCGTGAAGGAATTGGTATGATCGAGAGGCACCAGCACCTCGGGATAGAGTTCCTCCAATCGGCGATGGACGTAATCGGCGCGTTCCTGCTTGAGCATGCCCATCTCTGCCCGATGACCGGAAGGAGGCCAACCAAAAATCGACGCCTTCGCGGGGAAGACGCCGGTTTCGAAAAATTGGGATTCGGGATCCTAGTTTCGAGCGACCCCGCCGGAACGGACCTTCGCGATGGCCGCGTAGTACATCTCACGAGTGTGAGGATACTGGATACGCCCGGCGAGGATATTGATGGTGCGCTCCCAGTCACCCCATTGGATCACGGCAATCTCGGCAGGACGGGTTCCCCAGCGATGCATGCTGCTGAGATTGGGATGATAAATGTCAATCGTGTTTGTCCCCACCAAAGAAGAACCGTAGTCGTCCACGATGTAGGTGTGGGGCAGGCCTTTGATCTTAAACTTGGTTCCGACCGGGTAGCGCGACCAATCGGCGGCAGCACTGCGGACATGACCGTATTTGAGATAGGTTCCGATAGCATTCTTACGCCAAGGGGCTCCAACCTCATTTTCCTCGTGAGAATAAGAAGTGGTCCGAACTGCCCGGCTACGCACAGTGTCAGGGTAAGTGGCCATGCCATGCTTGTCGGGCCTGAAGGACTTGGACTTCTTGGCGACCGAAAGGGAAACCTCAGCAGGATGGAAACCGTTTGAGCTTTGAGTGATTCTTACCGGAGTGGACTTGAAGGTAAAATAGGACCTGGAAATGCTTCGGGTGTGAATTCCGCCGGTCTTCGTTTTGAAGGCCGAAGAACCAAGATCTCCGCAGCTGGAGAGAACAAGGCAGCATGCGATACTGATCATGGGGATGATTTTCATAGATAGTGGGCGTAGAAATTATCCCCGTAGACGGCTGACCGATGCCTCGGGAACGAGGGGTTTGTCTAGGGTTTTTCTGAAAGAGTTCAAACATAATTTACGGCAGAGCTTCGCGAACCCCTTTAAACGGGAATAGAAAAGCGGCGGTCCGAAGACCGCCGCTTTGAAAGATTCGTTTTGCTAGGCAATTAGCGCACTGGCCCTTGGACGCCTCCGGAAGCCTCTTCGCCAGAGATCGGCAAATAGCCCCCTTTTGATCTAAAGCCGAGAATCATGAGGAAGAAACAAACGGCCATCACCAGTGGCACGAACGCCGTTACCTTGATGGCGGAACGGCTTCCCACCAATCCAGCTTCAGCAACAGGCGTGGCATCGATTTCCTCAAATTCTTTGTTCTGCTCCCACCAAGCATCCATTTCCCGAAGTTTGGCAAATTTCTCGGACTCCCAAGTCCCGTTCTCTTGAGCGATTTCTTTATCGTTTCCGATCGCCTTATCATAGTCGGTTACCGCGGCAACCTTCTGTCCGTTAAGTCCGGTCACTTCTTTGAAAAACAAGAACCCGTTTGGATCATCGGCTTTCACCCTCTTGAAAGTTTCAGGTGCTTCTTTCTGCAACGCCTCCGAAGCAAAGCGATCCTGCTTATATCCAATTCCAGGGCCGCCAAACAATCCGGCGGAGACCATTCCGGCACACCCCAGGATTGACATCGCTAGTGTTGCAGAAGTAGGGAAACGCTCTCCGACAACTCCCAGCATTGTCGGCCAGAGGAAGGTCTTACCCACTCCATAAATGGTGACAGCGAGAATCATCATGAAAGCTCCGCTGGAGCTTCCGATAAGGTAGAGACCAAGAGCACCAAGAATCGCGCTGACAAAAAGAAGTCCCAATGACGAAATACGGTGAACAATTGGCCCCGCAAAGAAGCGGAGAATAAACATCAGGGTTGACGCATAGATGAACAGCATCAGGCCTTTGGATTCACTCTCGAGGATACTTCCAGTGATCTTGGAGATCCAGCTGTCAGTGCCGAGTTCGACATATCCCACCATCGCATGAACGATCACCAAGAAGATAAAGAAAGGAACCAAACATTTTTTGAACATCCCGGCGTAAGAGATCGCGCCAGATTGGGCCGCAGTTTTGGGAAACTCTTCGGTGACGGTGTAGTATCCGTAGACAGCTGCGGGGACAAGATAGAGGGCCAAGAGGATTTCCCATGCAATTCCGCCTCCCACCAAGAGAGCAATTAAACCTCCCAAAACAAGTCCGCCGGGCCAGCCCGCGTGAAGAATGTTTAGGTAATGTGTTTTTTGTTTCGGATAAAGATCAGCGGTAAGAGGGTTGATCACCCCTTCACAGATGCCATTGCCAACAGCAAAGATAAACGAAGACCAAAAAAGGATTTGGTAAGTGGCATCCTTGCCTGAAGAGTTAAAGACGGGCGTTGCGAAAAACAACATGACTGCTGAGATCACGTGACAAACCAATGCGATCAAAAGCAGTTTTTTGTAACCGACTTTGTCGATCACCATTCCTGTAAGAAGGATCACAAGGCCGAAACCAAGGAGTCCCCCGCCCGTAATTTGACCTAATTCGGTAAACGTAAAGCCGTATGTTTTTGACCATGTGGAGAGAAGACCACCACGAACAGCGAAGCCAATTCCGGCTGCGACGAGAGCTAGAAATCCTGCCATTAGCAGCTTCCGCTCGTTAATTTGTTTCGATTCAGACATTAGTAATTGTGTTGCTTAGAAACCCACCTTGGAAGTGCGGGAATGCAAAGAATCTCTAAAATCTAATGGAAAACAAGCTTTCGATTGGGAACTTTTTCAATTCAGGAGGAGACCTGACAAGAATACTAAAAAGCGCCGGTCCCTTCAGGGACCAACGCTTTTTTTGAAATCCCACCATCCGCTGGATTTCTCCAGTATTTCCAGACGGGGTGTAAATTTAGTCAGACCCTATTGAGCCTGACCGGGATGCCGAAGCAACCTTTGGTGTTCCTTGCGGAACAAATGGTTCGTAGGTGTATATTTATGAACCGGTCAAAAGACTGACTCCCCCCACTCCGAGCAACAAGCTAAAAAACGCACTAGGAGCGTGATCTTTTTTGAAGAAAGAGGTCAAGCCCGTCAGTCAGGGCGATCCAGCTGGCCTCGATGATACTGTCTGAAACCCCGACCGTCCCCCAAGTGGACTCTCCGTCGGTATGGACAATGAGCACGCGGGTCTTGGCCGCAGTGGCCTCTTCCCCGTCGATGATTCGGACCTTATAGTCGATCAATTGGATTTTTTCTAAATCGGGAAAGAAGGGCTGGAGGGCTTTTCGTAATGCGCCATCGAGAGCATTCACGACGCCATGCCCGGCCGAGACGGTGTGATTCATCTCGGCTCCGACATTGAGCTTCACCGAAGCTTCACAAACGGGAGCATGCCCGTCCTTATACTGGCGAAAGGAACATTGGTATTCGTGAAGATTCCATGGACGTGGACATTCCCCGAGAGTGCGGCGAATTAACAATTCCAGGGAACCGCCGGCCGCTTCGAAAGAATAGCCGGCCTGTTCCAGAGCTTTGACCTTACTCAAAATGGCCTTGGCCTCATCACTCCCTTTCTCGAGATGAATCCCGAGCTGCTCGGCCTTCATCAAGATATTGGATTGCCCCGATAATTCGCTCACCAAAATCTGCTGCTCGTTGCCGACCTGCTCCGGGCGGATATGCTCATAGCTACGCGCCAGTTTTTGCACCGCATTGACATGCATCCCACCTTTGTGAGCAAAAGCCGTCCTTCCCACGAAGGCGGCTCGGGCGAAATGCTGGTTGTTTGAAACGTCATCCACAAAAAAAGAGAGAGCCCGCATCCTGGAAACATCGTCGACGGCGCTTCTTCCCATCTTGAGCTCCAGAATCGGGATCACCGAAGTCAAATTACAGTTTCCGGTTCGCTCGCCATATCCGTTGATCGTGCCCTGCACCTGGGTCGCGCCCGCATCCACCGAGGCTATCGCATTGGCAACTGCGAGTTCGCAATCATTGTGAGTGTGGATCCCAAGGGGAACTTCTGGGAAAGCCTCCCTCACCGTCCGGCTCATTTCCGCAACCTCCGAGGGGAGACAGCCCCCGTTCGTATCGCAAAGCACAAGCCAATCGGCCCCACCATCGACCGCGGCCTTCAGCGTCGCCATGGCATGCTCGGGGCCATCCTTGTATCCGTCAAAAAAATGCTCTGCATCATAGACGACCTCCCGGCCGGCCTCCTTGAGATAGCGGCAGGTCTCTTGGATCATGGCCTGATTCTCCGCAACCGTCGTCCGCAGGACCTCGGTCACCTGAAGTTCCCAACTCTTGCCAAAGATCGTGATGACAGGAGTCTCGGCATCAATCAACAACTGCACCTGGGGATCGTCCTCCACCGCAAGATCCGCCCGCCGCGTCGAGCCGAAGGCCGCGATTTTGGCATGATTCCAGGTCTCCTTAGCGGCAGCCTTAAAAAACTCGATATCCTTGGGGTTCGACCCCGGCCATCCGCCCTCGATGTAATCCACCCCGAATTCATCCAGCCTCTTGGCAATCCGAATCTTGTCCAAACCGGAAAGTGAAAAACCCTCTCCCTGCGTCCCATCGCGCAAGGTCGTATCATAAATACGGACTCGTTGTTGCTCGCTCATCGTGTGTGCTGTTGGATCAATCGCCGGAAATTTCCATTTCGCGAAGAGAGGATAAAGTGACTTGCCCCTTCGCCAGTGGCAAGAGTGAAGGCACGCCAATTAGCCTCCTTCATGATTGGGATGACTGGGGTCGTCACTCGTTCAGAGGCGGAGGAACCGAAGCGGACCGCCCTTTTCCTTGCGACATCTTTTTCTGAATCAGGAAGAAACAAGCGACCGCGACTACCAAGAGAGAAATCCCCAAGAGCGGACGAAAGGAGATCCAGCTGATCGCGATCACGACGAAGCTGATTCCAAGCGACAGCAAAAAGGCGATCAGCGCGCTCACCCCACCGACCAAGCTCCCCAAGATTGGCAGCACATCCGCCAAAACCGAAAGAGGCTTAAGAATCAGCAGGAAGCCAAAGAACATGAGAAACACTCCCCCGCCCCGCAGAGCCCACCTTAGGAACTTTGCCTTCTTCTCCTCTTCCTGAATCATCTCCTCGGCGCTCAACAAACCCTGGCTTAACAAGAATCGGACTTTGCCGTTCGTGGCCGTGAAAGGCGTGAAGGTCTCACCAGATTGCACCGCCATGACACTAACATCATCAGGACGGGTGACCGAAAAAGTCACTTTTTCATCCCCAATCTCGGGCCGATCCGGCGTTCCTGAGTAAAAAATACCGCCACTCAGCGCCCCTTTTTCGGCCAACTCAGCGGGAACTTCCTTGATCGGATAAGGCTCCGACCAAGACATTTCCTCAATCAGACCAGAAGGTAACTGGAACGCCTCCAAGGTCACCAACTCGGCCTGCGAAGATCCGTTCCGGTAGGCCGCCCCGCCGATATTCTCGTGCCCCGCCTCCTTAAATCCCGAAGAATCCACCGGCGTGTCCACCCACTCCTTATCGTAGGTATAGGTCCGCACGGTCTCCTCTCCTCCGCCCAGCTTCTTCCTCGTCTCCGATTCACTCTCCTCAACCCACTGATAAATCTCCGCCTGCCACGAAAGCCGAACCGCATTCTCGGTAATCCCAAAGGCCTCGTTTTTCACAATGTCATCGGTCCGGGCCGCTCCATTCAGATGCACGAGCTCGCCATCATTCCCGGCATCCACCGTTTCGCTGGCGACACTCACCACTTTCTCACCGAGCTCTTTGTTGGCCCTGATATCATCGACGGCATTGCTTTCGTTCCATACCATGACCACGAGTGAAATTAGGATCAGGATCATCCCGAAAAAAATCCCCTTGATCGAGGATCCAATTCGCCCAAACCAACCTGTGCTCGTCGTCTCGGTAAAAGCCATGGCTTAAGATTAGCCTAAGAGATCAGGTGAACAAAGCCTAAAGACAATCACCGACGCAAGGGCGATTGGCTCGAACCTTCTGAGTGCATCCGTGACGGGGAAATATTTGCCGCTAAACAATAGAGCACGGAAATGGTGTACTTTTGTTAGTGAAGTCGTCCTTAGCAACTTGTCCCGTTGAAAAGATCAGCGCTAAATCACCCGCTTTCCAGATTGCCGTCGCGCAGACTTCCACCGATTGGCCACGGCCTTTTCATTTGAAGGTGTTTTGCAGACTATGGTGAAGGGAACTGTGGTTTTGAGCCCGGAGAGTTCGCAAAGTGCGGGCCATGAAAGATGGGAAACGAGGCGGCTTTTGAGCGAGATCAGCGCACAACGCAGCACGGCAAGGTTGCCATTGATGTGCTTGTTCTTGCTGAGCGTCTTGTCCTCTTCAAACAGGGCATCGCAGACCCAGTGATTGCGGATCTCACACCCTCCCCAGTAACCGCGAACCAGTTGCGCGAAACGTTGGGCTCGTTGAGGGACGAGGGTGCTGACGTAGTGGCTAAGCGTTTGCTCACCTGCGTCCGGAGCTTCGGGACTTGTGGAGGTTGACGCTTTCATAGAGGCGCTTGGTGGCCGTGATTTCTCCCTCAGTCTGGGATTTTTCGCTCTTGGGTTCTTTGGAGGCGATGGTCACGGCTACGGGCGCACCGCTTTCGTGGTCACTGAGCCCAAGGGTCAAGAGCAGGTCGCGCAAGTATTTCCCATCAAGGGCGAGGGCGAGGGCGAGGGCGAGGGCGAGGGCGAGGGCGAGGGCGAGGGCGAGGGCGAGGGCGCGTGGCAAGGTGCCGTGATGCTCGGCGAGCCAGTCCCCTCGAGGGTGTCTGCCAGTGTATTGGGATCCAATTTGCAGAGTAGCTTGGAGAGCGCTTTGTAGCTGGGCGCACGGCGCCCGGGGCGATCTCTGAGTTTAGGGGGAAGTTGAGCCAGAGGCGCTGTTGTTGGGTGAGGAACTGACCGTAGCGCTGGATGGAGGCCTTTTTGAGCGGCAGGGCACGTTCAGCACTTTGGGTGTTGCAGCCGGATTGGTAGGCGGCGGGCAGATCCATGGCGCGCAGGATCACTCGGGTGTTGCGCGAGAGGGTTTTGAGCCAGAGCTTCTTGGGACGGCGGTGTTCACGGTAGAAGTCGGAGCGGTGGCTGCGCTCAAATCCTTTGGTCAGACTGCAGGGCTTCCAGTTTGAGGCCTTGTAGGAAGTCCCTTCGAAGCTCTCGATGTCGGTGAAGGTTTCGGCCAGCAGGGGCCGGTAGCCGTGTTTTTGCTCCCAGTGGGCAGGAAGGTTTCGCAAGGCGAGACCCATCGCGCATGACGCAAGATTGGGCATGCTGGTTTCGGCGAGCACGAGGAAGCGGCGGTTTTGTACAATGAGCCCAAGGCGCTCGGCGCGTTGGGTATGGGTCCAGCCGATCCATTCGTCCCGGTCGAGGAGCTTCACCGCCGCAGGTCCCAAGAGCAGAATTGCAGACCATCGCTCGCGGTGGTGGACGATCTGAACCAACGAGGATCCAACCTGACGGGCGGCCCCGAGGTAATGTTCATCATCGAGTAATTCTCGAACCCGCGCCATTTCTGCGGGGAGGGCGTTCCGGACTTCCAGCTCGCCAAGAATCACTGCTCCGGGCTCCGAACCGCACCACGGTGCCATCGTGTTTTAATCAGTCAGGGTATTCATCCCACCAGATGAAAGCCGAAACAGGGCGCTTTGGTTAGGATATTCTCAAAATCCTTATTCTACCGAGGTTCTGCCCAAAAAAAGAAATGACCGTGCGGCGAACTCTAGGTTTTCGGCATTGTCCTTGACTGCACTGGGGCGTGAAAGGATCTCGTCCATACCGGATGCGGCTCCGTAAACAGTGACGATGACGCGTCCGTCCGGGTAGGTTGTTTTGGTCAGTCGAATATTGTTGTCCGTGCCATCTTCAAAACTGTAGCTGACTTTCGGAGAGGACGATGCCGTGGCGCTGGTATCTCCTGGAAACGACAGCTCCTGCAAGTCGTCTGACACCTTAAAATGGTGCAACCCCGGCGGTCTTCAGAGAGTAGGAATTTAACAGAATGAAGAGAATGTAGTGCCCGAAGGAATTTTTAATGTCAGCAAACCGTCTAGAATAAAGGGAGCCAAGTTCGGCATGTTAAAGATGGCCTAAGCGTTCCATCCCCGGAAAATTCCCCACGACCCCAAAAAGCATCAGTCCTCCCATGACCCAACAAAGAAAGTAGAGGCGGAATCGAAAAATACTCAGCCATCTCCCTCACAAACTTCCTTCGCCCATAAACCACCCCGTTCGTAAACGAAGAAATCCGCTTCCCCAAAACCACCCGCCCGCTCAAAACCCCTCCCTCAGCTTGCACCTTCAAGCGCGCGTTCTTCGAAACCCCACCCCGCCTCTTCGCTTTCTCGGGAATCCGCTCATCTTCAAACCTCCACGCCCTCATCAAAAAGAAAGATCCGATACCTCGGCAGCGTCCTCTTCTCCCATAAATCCTGCGGGTGACTTAACGCCTTACTCATCCCCCGCTTCGCCCGGCGCCTCCCCGCGCACGCCTCCCCATAGCCGCTCCACGCGTAATCCAGCGGATCAGCCACGATCCCCACCCGCACCGGATTCAAATCAATGTAAGCCGCCATCGTCGCTAAGGCATCTTCCCCATCGACAAGCACACTCTTGAACCGATCCATCCACAAAGGCCCCCTCCGCCCATTCTGCTTATTAAACCATTGGCTAAAGCGCTCCTTCAACTCCTTCATAAACACGCTCACATCACAAAACCGCTTCCTAAACCTCTCAATCAACTCCCCCGCCGCCCGCTCATTTCCCTGCCCCCGAAACTCCCCAAGCTCCCCAAGCTCCCGCTTCAACTACGCAATAACCTTCTTAGAATACAAGGTCGCCAAATGCTTCAACAAGCTCCGCTCACCCTCAAAACCAGCCTGGCATTTTTTATTGGCATTTTTTATTCCATGTGTCTTTGGAGTATTCGACTCTTGTCATTGCGTTCTCTTCTTGACGACTATTCCTTCATCACGAAAAATCCATCCTTGCCCTCCGTCACAGCTTGCGGAATTCGCGACTTCTTCCGACCGCTGTCGTTTTGGTAGCGCTTCGCCATCGCCTTCACAAAATCCTCACCCCCGATTGCCACTCCAGTCGTGAACGAGGCCACTCGCTTTCGAAGAGCTTCCCGAGGCCTCATCTTCCCTTGCCGCTCAGCGACCTTGACTCGTGCCTCCATCTTGATTCCTCGTCGCTTCAGCCTGCCCTTTCCAAGCGAGGGCGATTCGGGTTCCACCGCAAGCCCTTCCTCG
>JBLIDI010000023.1:0-23151 GCA_047634075.1 Akkermansiaceae bacterium | reverse complement strand
GATCTCGATCCCCGTCACGCTCGTGACCGAAAAACGGCGCTTCGCCTCTTCGTGAGACACCGGTTGGGAGAAGTCCACCGTGGTAACTAACTGCTGCAAGGACGGAGTCGCGGGATCGACGTAGTAATTACGCTTACTAAATTGAGCCGTCAGCAAAGGCGCCTGAATGACACGATTGAAGTTGAAGTTCGACCTCGCCGCGAGCACGCAATCCTTCGCCAGCAAGCCCGGCCCCACCGCAAAGCGATAGCCTCCCGGTGGCAACCAACCTGCTGTAGGAAAAAACTCCAAGCGATCTGCCCCTTGCCACTTCCACTCACCCGCCACCTCCGGAGTCATGAGTATCGAGCCTTCTAGAGCGACCTTTCCAACCCGATCCAAGGGAGCGGCGGGCCCTCCAAATCTGATCCCGACCGCCAGTCCACTCACTTTCTGCTGCGCCACATTCCACCTTGGGATATAAAAAGAGAAACTGGCCTTCACCGTGCGCAAGGGCGGTTCCGACAAATCCCGAACCTCGGTCTCCTCCGTAGGCTCGGCCGGTGGAGGTTCCTGAGCAAAACTGCTCCCAACAAGGGACAGAGCCAAGACAACCGCCGCAACCAGACCGCTCCACGGGCACTTCATTTGACACTTAATCATAGTGATACAACGGATATTCTCCGAAGGTCCTTCCAACAGATAATAATGTCATGACCACGGAGTTAGAACAAAATATCCTTACCCGATCAGACGGAGCGATACTGAAGGAGTTTCCTGTCTTGATAGCGATAATTCCCCCTGAAACATACCCATCCTTGACGCGTCACACCTTGAGAGCACCATCCCAACCCGACAGATCCTCGCCATTGCAAAATGTCATCCAGTCCTCGGCGTCGGGTTGGGGCAGTTTGGCATTCTCCTGCGCGCAAAACGAGGCAGTGACGGGAACAAGCGACAGAATTGAGACGATAAATTTCATGAGCAAATAACGCTCAGAGGGTGAGCCCCTGAATCCCCCTCAAAAGACTCAGGATCCCCCCTTCAACGTCGCTGCCGCCGATAAAATCTTCACGCAACGCCACCGAAGTCGTCTACGTCTCGCTCACGAAGTATCGAGCCGAGTGATTTTTGGAAAAGGAAATTCATCTCCCCGCTCAAGAGCGATCCCTTGATAGGAACGACAGTCGATACCGTCAGCAGTTGAGACCACCGTAAAGAGACGAACACCATTCACAAATAAAGGCAGCTCCCGTGCCAGCTCATTTTTGACCGCCTCTTCCAATAAATCAGAATTGCTTGAGCCATCGAAGTTCCAGATCTCCCAAGAAATGAAACTCATCACGATCACTCTGCCACCTGGGAGCGGAATCAACTCCTCAAAACGAATATCGTAAATCACCCCCTGCGGGGAAAACTCAGAAAGCTCTGCCGAAAATAGTTCTCCAGGCCTTCCACTCGCCAAAAGCCAGAAAATATTGCCGATCCTCCAACTCAAACGAGCTTCATTCCTCATCCAATTGCACCCCCAATGTATTTACAAACGAAATATCGAGCCTATGGATTTTCTCTCGTCTTTACCTACCCCTGCCCTCCATCTACCTTCGCAAGGTGACGTCACGCACAGGGATTCTTTTGCTGGTTTCCGGGCCTTCGGGTTCGGGAAAAACTACGCTTTGCCGTCGGCTTGCCGATGAAAAGGAGGCTCACTACTCGATCTCCTGCACCACTCGTCCGGCCCGTGAGGGTGAGCTTAATGGACGAGACTACCACTTTCTCACCAAGGAAGACTTCACTACCCGCATCGAAGCTGGAGAATTTCTCGAGCACGCCGAGGTGCACAAGAACTTTTATGGCACTCTGAAATCGGAAGTTCTCGATCACCTCTCAGCCGGGACCGACGTCGTCATGGATATCGATGTCCAGGGTGCCGCCCAGGTCCGCGCTTGCGATGACCCGCAGATTCAGACTGCTGTCATCGATCTCTTTGTGATGCCGCCCAGCGAAGAAGAACTCCTCGCCCGCCTCACCGGGCGCGGCACCGATGCCGAGGAAGTGATTGCCTTGCGCATGAAGAATGCCCTCGAGGAACTGGAGCATTGGCCGAAGTATTCCTACCGCCTTCTCTCCGCGACCCGCGAAGAAGACTACCTCAATTTCAAGTCGCTCATTCTCGCCGAGCGACTCAGTGTTTCCCGAATCCTATGAACATCGTACTTGGCATCACCGGCTCCATTGCCGCTTACAAAGCCGCCGACCTCACCAGCCAACTCACCAAGCTTGGACATGAGGTTCACGTGGTCATGACCAAGGCCGCAACCGAGTTCATCACGCCCCTCACCCTGCAAGTTCTTTCCCGCCAACCGGTCCTCGTTTCACTGGAGGACGAAAAGAACTCCTGGAAGCCCGGCCACATCGAACTAGCCGACAATGCTGGCCTTTTCCTCGTCGCCCCGGCTTGCGCCGACACCCTGGGTCAATTTGCGAACGGCCTCGCGCCCGATCCACTCTCCGCGATCTACTTGGCCCTTCCGCCCGAGACACCAAAGTTCATCGCACCCGCCATGAATGGCAAGATGTGGGATCATCCTGCGACCCAAAGGAATCTGGCCCGGCTCAAAGAGGACGGCGTGAAGTTCATCGATCCAGCCGAGGGCGATCTCGCTTGTGGCTACCAAGGAACGGGGCGTCTTGCCGGGATCGAAACCATTCTCAAGGCCTGCCTTGGGGGAGCGGAAATCGGCTAGAGCGACCGACAGGGCAAATCAAGACAAATCTCTCCCCACCGCCGCGGGAGATTCTCTACCTCTCTTCATTCGGCTGCTTCCGCTTTTTCGGTCGTTAAAATAGCTGATCAATCTAACACTTCCGCCTGATCGGATCAACAAACGGGACGCTCGTTCGACGTCTTCGAGAGCAAGGCCAAGTTCCTACAGCTTCTCGGGAGCTTGAAGAAGCGCGCCAATGCGTTGCAGCAAGAGCCCGGCCCCGCCGCCATCGACTACGCGATGATCGAAAGTGAGGCAAATTTCAGTTTCGGTGACCGGGATGAAGGCATTCACTTCATCACTCCAGCGGGGCTTTTTAATGCCCGCTGCCAAACCCAGAATGAGCGTCTCGTTCGGGAGCGGAATGGGCGTTCCCCATTTCAAACCAAAGGTTCCAAAATTCGTCACTGTGGCAATCCCGCCCTGCGTCATGTCCGGGGTGAGCTTACGGGCGCGCGCCTTGTCCACCAACTGGCCGTATTCCTCCGCGAGTTCGTGGACGCGATGTTGATCAACATTTCGCAAGACCGGCACGACGACCCCGTCCTCAACCTGAACGGCAACGCCGATATCGTAGGCCCGCGGATGGACGACTTTTTCGCCGATCAGGAAACCGGCCATCGCCGGTTCCTCCGCGAGCGCGATCGCAAAGGCCCGCAGGACGTAGAGAGTGAGACCGGGCTTGGGGTTCTGTCGGGAACGATGCTCCAGCACCGGGTCAAGAACCACCGGAAGTCCAACCGAGGCCAAAGGACGGGACCAACTCCGGCGCATGGCATCGGCAACGGCTAGGCGCATCGGCGAAGCCGTGCTTTCCGGCCAACCAGAAATATATTCCAAAAATTGTTCGAGATCCGCAACCGTCACGCGACCTCCGGCACCACTTCCGGCAATCGCGGAAATGTCCGCTTCTCGCAGCCCCAACTCGTCCATACGCGCACGCATCCGCGGCGAGATGTAGTGAGCCCCTTTCATCCCCGCCGGCACGGGCAGGCCCCGCACACTTGGCTCGACCAACTTGGATTCTTCGTAGCTTTGCTCGGTCTGTCGAAAGTGGAGATTCTTATCATCATCATCCGCTGCCGATTCGGAGTCACCTTGCTCGTCCATCGTGGGCGCACCGGTCCGTAAAATCTCCTCATCCGAGGCTTCAAGGATTCCCAATAAACTTCCCACCGCGTAGTCCACTCCTTCCTCGCCACGGATTTCCGTGACCGTCCCTCCGCACAAAGTGGTCACGCCCATCGTGGCCTTGTTCGTTTCAACTTCGATGATTTCTTGATCCGCAACCACGGTATCTCCGACCGCAATATTCAACCGGATGATTCGGGCCTCGGCAATCGACTCGCCGAGTTGGGGCATGATGATAGGAACTTGGGGCATGATTGTTAGAGATTTAAAAGCTCACGGAGTTTCTCCATGATGGATTCAGGAGTAGGGCGATGAGCCGCCCAGAGATCAGGATGATACGGGATGGGAGTGTCCTTGGCATTTAAGCGCAGCGGCGGGGCATCGAGAAGATGAAAACCTTCCGCGACCACTCGTGAGACCACCTCTGCGGTGACCCCTCCCCACGGGAAGGCTTCGCCCAGCGCGAGAAGACGACCGGTTCGGGCAACCGAAGCGATGACGGTATCCATATCAAGCGGCTTCACCGAGCGTAAATCGACAACCTCAATCTCCCAACCTTCTTTGGCGAGCCGATCAGCCGCGCGCACAGCCTCGTGAACCATCGCGCTGTAAGTCACCACGGTGGCGTGCTTGCCCGGTCGCGTGATGCGGGCCATGCCGAGAGGGAGCGGATCCGGATCAATCGAGGCCGTTTTCAGCCAGCGGTAGAGAAATTTGTGTTCGCAAAAAACGACAGGATCATCGAGCTCGACCGACTGCTTTAACAGATGGTAGGCATCTGAAACGGTCGCGGGAGTCACCACCACGATTCCGGGATAATGACCGTAAAGAGTCTCCACCATTTGGCTGTGAAACGGCCCGGACCCAGGAGTCCCCCCGCAAGGCAATCGCACCGTGATCGGCACTGGCACACCCGTCCGGTAATAGTGAGTGCCAGCATTGTTCGCAATCTGGTTGAAAGCAATCGAGGAAAAATCAGCGAACTGCATCTCAACGATCGGACGCATCCCGCTGATGGCCGCACCAATGGCCATTCCGATCATGGCATCTTCACTGATTGGAGAATCGAGAACTCTTTCCGGAAATTCCTCCTGCAAGCCCTTGGTCGCTTTAAAGGCTCCCCCAAAGGCCCCGATATCTTGCCCGTAGAGGAAGACATCTTCACGTTCACGCAGCAGCTCAAGCTGAGCCTGATGGATGGCGTCAATATAAGTCACACTCATGAGAAACTCCCTTCCGATGAGGTTGCCCGCCAGTCTTCTTGGTAGGGATCAGGTGTCGGTTCGGTCTGGGCTTTTGCAACCGCTTCTTGAACTTCTTCAGCAGCTTCCTTTTGCCAGGCTGCCACCTCATCCGAGGTCGCCATTCCACCTGCAATCACTTGTTGAATACCGACCTCGAGACAGTCACGTCCCAGGTCGGATTCACGGAGCTTGGAGGCGACATAGGAGCCATCGTCGTGCTCTCCGTGACCACAAAGACGGAGGAGCTTTCCAACCACCATCTGCGGGCCTTTGCCGGAGCGGGCATCGTTCACCGCATCGTGGACTGCGCCAAGGCACTTCAACAAATCGGTGGCATCGACTTCCCTCCCCGTGATTCCGTATCCCTTCGCCCGCTCCACGAGACTCCCGCAGGCAAACTGACGTTCGCGGGGCGTCGAGTAAGCAAACTGGTTGTCTGCCACGAGCACCACCATAGGTAATTTTTCGACCGCAGCGAGGTTGAGTCCTTCGTGGAAGGCACCGGTCGAGGTGGCCCCATCGCCGACGCAAGTCGCGCCGACCACTCCCGCCATTTCCCCCTTCATCCGTCGGGCCATCAACATTCCCGCAACGACCGAAACCGAAGCTCCCAAATGGCTGATCATTGCGGGGCGACGTTGGTCGGGACGACCGCGGTGAATGTTGCCATCCCGCCCCCGCATGGGCCCCAAGGCCGAGCCGAGGTAGGTCCGGGTGGCTTCAATGATGGGCTCGCCAAACGCGGTGCGTCCGGCTTGGTCGCGAATCAGGGGAGCAAAAATATCTTTGTCCTGATCGAGAGAGCAACCCAGCGAGGCTGAAAATGCCTCCTGCCCCGTTCCGAGATAAACCCCGCCGACGATTTTCCCCGCTTTGTAGAGACTCGAAAGCTTCGACTCCAGAATTCGGGAAAGAATCATGGCTCGGAGGGTGCGGCGGATCAATGCCGTATCGCAGCCGAGAGAATCGACCGGACGGGGTGGCGCGGAAATTGTGGATTGATCCATAAATGAGAAAATATGTCGGGTTAGAGTTCCTGTTCAATCGCTTTTAACTCCAGAAAGAGATCGCTCCAACGTTCCATCTGGGGTTTCAGCAAAAGCTTCTGATCTGCAATTCGCCTCCGCACGATCTCGAAAAGTCCCCCATATTCAAGATAGAATTCGCGAACACCGTCTTTGTAATCATCGGCGAGCGAGTCTGCGAAGGGTTGGCGCAGATCCTCGATGCGTTCCATGAAGTCTTTGCAGAGCGCCTCTCGGGATTTTTTCGCGTAGATCCCCGCAACCACCAGAAGAAGAATTGCGACCGTCACCCCCAACCAGGGCCATGGGTGCGCTCCAAGTCCTCCCAAGACTCCGGCAAAAGTGAGCGATGCCAGGGAAGCAATCATATAGCGACGTAAGACCATCCTGCGAATTTCCATCTGGAGGTCAAGAGTCCCCCTGATCTTCAAATGTGCCACCGCATGTTTTGCGGAGCGGCCGAGTCTGCGCACAAAGCGCTCCCGTGTTCCCGCCAGCGATTCTTTTTCCTCCTCGAAGTCCGGAGGACTCACTTCCAGATTCTCCCGGATTCGGGGCTCGACCGTTTCCCAATGGTTCCGACAACTCTGCACGAGCTCCACCCCGTCTTTTCCGGCCTGTTCCTCGACGGCTTCCTTAACGGCCTCGGTAAGATTTCTTTCGATCTCGGTGGGCAATTTCTCTTGTTGAAAGAGTGAAAAGAAGCTTTGCGGGATCGCCATCCTCCGCCCGAGAATCCGGGTGGCCCCTTTTCCCTGCCCCAAGAAAACTTCCCCCAGACCCGTAAGGCGTTCTGCAAGCGCAATCGCCTGCCCTTCTCGGCGAACATCCACTTCGTTCTCGAGCTCCGCCAAAAAACGCTGATCAGCATCGAGGGTGTCGGTCCGTTCCTCGATCCGATCTTCGATTGTTTGAAGGGCAGACTGGGTCAATTTTCGGACTCGCTTAAGTCTCATTTTGCGAGCCTGGTTCTGGTTCACCCGACTGGAGATGAAACGCTCCAAAGCAGGATAGCCGCTTTTTCTCATCAGAAGAGACGAGGGCGGATTGGATTCCTTGGCCTCGAGAGCGAGCTTTGCAGAGACCGAAAAAATCTCGGGACTGCGACCGGTCTTTTGCTCGGCGAGAGTCCGCATATGCCCCAAGATGACATCCAAATCCCCTTGTTCCTTAAGGTCGCTTTGCTGGAGAATAAAAGCGACATTATCGAGCTGCTCCTCAGGAAGCCGGGCCACGAGCTGCCAGGTGGCAGCCCCCCAGGGATTACTCACCGGAAAGACAAAGAAGAGTAGGTCGGCAATCGGGAGGAAACGCTCAATGATCGGAATGTGGTCAGCTTTCGTCGCGTTTGTCCCGGGAGTATCGACGACCTGAAAATCATGCAAAAAATCATGCGTCCGAAACCGCTCCGCAAGCAGCGGTTCGGTCTCAATCTCACGGGAAAGTTCGCCCCATTGATACCAGAGAAGTTTCTTGGTTTCAGGGAGGGCATTGACCTCGCAAAGCTCCTCATTGAAAAGACCGTTGATGAGGGACGATTTGCCGGAGTTAACCTCGCCACAGACGATGGCGAGGAAGGGTTTCTCGAGCCCTTTTAAAATCCCCCCCGAGGGCGCAATCGCCGAGACTTCGGCACCACATTCCCATCCCAAGTGATTGACACCAAGAACGACATTAGTGAGGCGCTGCCTCGTCGCAAAGTAGCGTTCACCGAACATGGTTGGGGTGGGAGAAAATCGTCCGGTCCCTCTCTTTACGCCTGCCCTTTTAGCGCGAGGAGTTGGGAGACCGTAATGAAGCGATATCCCTTGGAAAGCAGACCATCGAACGTGCCTGGCATTGCATCGACGGTGGGAGCATGGAGGTCGTGCGCCAGAATGATGGCACCATTGTGAGCGCCACCCAGAATCCGGGACCTCACAACTGATGGCCCGGGGCGTTTCCAATCGTTTGGATCGACCGACCACATGATCGTCGGGTAGGTGAAATCAGAAAAAATAAAGCTGCGCTGGCGCTGCAAAAGCGCACCGTAAGGCGGACGCATGGTGCGAGGCTTCACCCCGGCGGCACGAACGATGGCGTCTTCAGTTCGTTGCATTTCCTTACGAACTTCCGAATCCCCCAACGTGGTGAGCTTGCGGTGAGTGTATGTGTGATTCCCAATCTCATGCCCCTCGGCGACGATTCGACGCACGATATGGGGGTAGCGATCCACGTTTCCACCAATCACATAAAATGTCGCCTTAATATTGCGAGTCCTTAGGATATCGAGCAATCTCGGGGTATTTTTGGGATGAGGGCCGTCGTCGAAGGTCATCGCCACGTAAGGCTGATTGGACAGGCCCCGTGAATGGCTCACCGTTTGTCCGGCAAACTGCGAGGGCAGGTTCATATTGGGGTTTCTCAACCCTTGGTTCACGTAGGCAGGTGGGCGATACTGGGTATTCGCACCAAGTTTCACGGGCTGGTTTGGCGGAGTTACTCCGGGAGTGCCCAGCTTCTTTCCTCCCTCGGGAATTTGGGCGCTCTTCTTGCCCGAACAGGCGGGAAGAGCGATCAAGGCTCCGGAGCTCAGCTTAAGAATTTTACGACGCTTCATAAATGAATGATGGCGATCATGCGAAGCAAATCATCGAATGTCACGCATTTCCCGAAATTCCACCAAATATGACTTCAGGCAATTTTACGACTGAATCGCAATCAAGCCTCAACTCTTTCAAAACCACTCGACAGAATTAAGTTCGCAGACCAAGTTCCCCTGCAATGTCGAAGCCAAAGCTGTTCATCCCCGGTCCTGTGGACGTCGCCCCTGAAACTTACACCGCCATGGCCGGCCCCACGATTGGCCACCGCGGCAAAGACTTCGAGGAACTCTACTCCTCCATCCAACCGGGAATCCGTCAGGTTGTCGGCACGACCCGCCCCGTTTTCTTTTCAACCTCATCTGCTTGGGGGGTCATGGAAGGATGCATTCGGAATCTCGTCAAAAAGAAGGTTCTCAACCTCTGCTGCGGGGCATTCTCCGACAAATGGTATGGTGTTGCCGAAAGCTGCGGGAAGGATGCTGAAAAGATCCAAGTCGAGTGGGGGGAACCGATCGACCCCGAAGTCGTTCGCGCAAAACTTTCTGAGGGCGGTTTTGATACCGTCACCCTCGTTCACAATGAAACCTCAACCGGCGTGCTCAATCCCCTTAAGGAAATCACCGACGTCGTCAAATCCTTCGAAGGCGTCCTCATGGTCGTCGATACCGTCTCCTCGCTTTCAGCCATGCCTATCAACTTCGATGAACTCGGGGTCGATGTCCTCCTCGCCGGGGTTCAAAAGGCAATCGCCCTTCCTCCCGGACTCGCGGTATTCGTCACCTCGGATGCCGCCCTCGAGCGCGCCGCCTCGGTAGAAGACCGGGGCTACTACTTCGACTTCTGCGAATTTGCCAAGAACGACGAGAAAAACAATACCCCTTCCACTCCCGCCATTCCGCACCTCTATGCCCTTCGTGAAAGAGTCGAGACCATGATGGCCGAAGGGCTAGAGAACCGCTTTGCCCGCCACCAGACCAACAATACCCTGGTTCACGAGTGGGGTGCCGGTCATGGGTTCGAACTCCTGCCACCCGCAGGCTTCCGGTCGCTGACCCTCTCGTGCTTCGTCACCCCGGAAAACCTCGACCAAGCCGGCTGGATCAAGTCCGTGATTTCAGAACACGGATTCGCCATCAACGGCGGATATGGCAAGATCAAGGGAAAGACCTTCCGTATTTCAAACATGGGTAACGAAACTCCCGAGACCATGCAGGAACTCTTCAGCGCTCTCGACCAAGAGCTTCCCAAGTTCCTTTCCTAATCTCATCTCTTTCATCGGTAGGAAATTCGCCGGTTCATCTCGTTAGGACTCTTTAATCTTCAAGGAATCCCCTCCTTTCCGCCAATTTCGGCCGCAAATCAGGGAAAAGATACAGAAAAACCTTGGCAACCCCGCCAAGTTCCGGCAGCTTCCGCGCCCACCACCAAAACTATGGTAGCACTTCGACTCACTCGCCAAGGTTCCAAAGACCGCCCTTACTACAAAATCGTAGCTGTTGACAGCCGCAAGCGCCGCGACGGCCGCTACATCGAACAGCTTGGGACTTATAATCCGATGGCCGAAGGTGAAAACTACACCCTCGATCTCGAGAAAGCCGACAAATGGCTTGGGGTAGGCGCCAAGCCAAGCGGAACTGTTGCCAGCATTATCAAGAAGGTGCGCAAAGCCGGCTGATTTCTTTTCTTCCAAATTTTCAATCCCGCCGTCTTCGGACCGCGGGATTTTTCGTTGTCACCGGTCGAGGAAGGGCTAAGAGTCCCCCTATCCCCATCATGACCTTCTCCACATTTTCAAGACTCCTCGCAGACCATCCCGCTCACGGAATCGCCCTGAAATTACCGGATGGAACCACTGTTCCCGCTCATTTTCACATCACCGAAGTCGGGGCAATTTCAAAAGCCTTTCTCGATTGCGGCGGTAAAAGTCACACCGAACAAACATGCGTCCTTCAGGTCTGGGTCGTCGACGACTACGACCACCGCATTCAGGCCGGCAAATTCGGAGGCATTCTCGGCAAAGCAGAGAACTTGTTTGATACCACCGAAATCCCCGTGGAGTTCGAGCACGAAGCTCCGGTCCTCACTCGTATGCCCATCGAATCACATGAGGTCGATGAGGACACCATCTCCTTCCAGCTCTCCTACAAAAAGGCGGACTGCCTCGCCAAGGACATTTGCCTGCCCAAACGGGACTTTAGCCTCCCCGATATCCCCTCCGGAGGTCTTCCGAAATCCACCGTCCAGGTCTTTTCCCGTAAGACGCTCGGATCGCTTTAAGAGCTCACCCCCACCTCACTGCCCCCTTTCGGGTAGGTGTGATGTCGATTCTTTCAGCGGGATCGGTAATGTTGACTTGTTCGGCGAGTGTCGAAGTCCACCATTGGGTATGACCAAAAAGTCGTGGTTTTCCACTTTGCTGCCGGCTCTTGCCTTTCCCATTATCTCCTTGAGCGATGCTCAGGAGGCTCCGCCCAAAATCTTTCCCGGGGCGGATGAATCATCCCCTTCCCAGTCTCATTACTTTAGCTGGATCAACAACACCAACGAAGGACCTACCGAAGCGCAATCGCTCGCCAACCTCGGCTTCTTCCAGTGGATGAACGACGAATACGGGATGGTGCTCGACATCTACGCCTTCGACGCCGGTGCCATCGACGCCCCATCTTACTACGGTAAGCCCACAACCCGCAAGTTTCAGGAACAACAACCAAACGGATTTGGCCCCCTCGCAAAGGCCGCCGAAGGATTCGGGGGCCGCCTCGGCGTCTGGCTGGGACCGGATGGCTTCGGCGACACGCCCGAAGAGGAAAATGCCCGCATTGAGTTTCTAAGTTCGCTGTGCCGTGATCACAATTTCCAACTCTTCAAAATGGATGCCGTTTGTGGCCAGCTTCGTGATGATAAACAGCCCGCTTTCATCCGGCTCATGGAAGCCTGCCGAAAGCACAGCAAAGATTTAATCCTGCTCAATCACCGACTCAACCTTGGCGAGGCCGTTCCTTACGCCACGACCTTTCTTTGGCAAGGGGCCGAGACTTACATCGACGTCCACATGTCGAATAACACCACGGCCACTCACAATCGCGCCAAGGCCCTGGATCGCGGACTCCCACCCGAGCTTAAGCGCATGGCCGAGGACCACGGCGTCTGTCTCTCATCCTGTCTCGACTACTGGGCGGACGACCTCATCCTCCAAGCTTTCAATCGTTCCATGCTCCTCGCCCCGCAGGTTTATGGCAACCCCTGGTTCCTGCGCGACGACGAATACCCCAAGCTCGCCCGCATCTTCAATCTCCACAATCGCTACAACGAAATCCTCATCAACGGAATGGTTCTTCCGGAGGAAAGTTACGGTCCCTACGCGGTCTCACGCGGAAGTGAAAAGACCCGCCTCATCACTCTTCGCAATAACACCTGGGAGCCCATCACCCGCACGATCTCACTCGATGACTCGATCGGCCTCCAGGACTCCGGACCACGCGAAGTCCGCCTCTTTCACCCCTACGAAGAAATCATCGGTAAAGGTCTAAAAGCGACCGACTCAATCCCGGTGACCATTCATCCTTTCCGAACCCTCCTCCTCATGGTCACCACTGAGGAATGCCCCGAGCCTTCTCTCGCAAGCGGGCCCTACCGCGTGATCAAAAATCTCGAAGGTCAAAAGCCTGTCATCGAAAAGCTCACTCCCATGTCGCTCAAAAAGCCGTGGCACCGCAAGCTCGCCGATCTCGCTGCGGTTGAACTCCCCACCGATTGGGAAGCATTCTACGAAAGCACTTGCTACGCCGCCGACAACAATGCCCTTGAACTCCGAAGCCTCGATCGCTCCGGCCCCACCAAAATCCCGGCGGTAGAGAAAGCGCGCCAGGCCTTCCTCGACCAACCTCTCATCACCGCTCGCGCCCTTTGGGATCAATTCCTCTTCGATGGCGATGAGGCCACCGTCTTCGATGTCTACGCCACCGGCCGCGACGCCCGACTCCAAGGCGGATGCCTCCGTGTTGACTTTGGTAAAAAAGTCTCCTTTGACCGGATCACCCTCAAGACCCAGGCCCAGGACCGCACTCTCATCGGACTCCTCATTACCGGTGCCGAGTTCAGCCCGGACCTCGTGACTTGGACCAAGGCCGAAGAAGTCATCCAAGACGGATCATCGCTTTCCCTCTACCCGCCCACCGGTGGATCGTGGCGCTATTTCCGCATGAAAGGCGGTCCCGAAAGAGTCGCTGAAATTGAGGCTTTCAAAGGGAACGACCTTCTGTCCCGTGAGGGTTGGAGTGCCAGTAATCTCTTCGCTCACCCCACATCCGTCCCGGCGGTGGCCGCTTGGAAGGCTTCTGTGAAAGTCGACGAAATTACCCCAACATCCTACCTCTGCGTCGCGGTTGAAGGCGCGCATGGTGTCGAAGGTTGCTACGCCGCCCTTCGGATCGGAGACCGTTTGATGGGCTCTCCAGATCGCGCGGCCTCTTATCCCACCAACGCCTGGGAGTATCCCGTGCGCCGCCAAAAAACCGGCTACACCTACTTCTTCCCACTCGATGATTCAATGGTGGGCCAAGAGATGGGAATCGTCCTCCTCGGGATGAAAGACGGCGGAGCAGACCTCAAGCCCTCGGTTTGGCTGACCGCCCACGAAATCCCCTTCACCACTGAAATCGTCAATTAATCCCGCTATGAAATTTCTCACTCACTTCCTCTCTGCGCTCGTCATCACAGGCTCGCTTTTGGCCCACGAAGTCAAACCGCTGGGCACTGAACTAGCCAAGGAATATGATCTTGACCAAGAGTTCTACGCCAAGACCACGATGGTTCAGGACATCTTGATCGCGACTTCCAAGAAGGTCACCGAGGTCACTCATCTCGAGGCCGCTTACCTTTTCGACCGCATGATGAAGGACCTCAAGCCCGCGATCGCCCAGCGAATTCGAGACGCCAAAGTTCTTTGCCTCCTCGTGGGACATGACGAACTGACTTCCGACCTCCCTCAATTCAAATCAGATAAGACGGGGGAGGATCTCGACTTCTACAACTGGCGCCAACGAGGATTCCTCACCAAAGTCAAAGAGCGCTATGTCGTTCTTTTCGCCGAGGAAGATGTCATGGAATACGAAGGCGGCATGCAAATTGAGAGCATTCTCATTCACGAATTTGGCCACGTCATCCACGGTGCCGGCTTCGATGATGAACTCAAGAAGCGCTGGACCGCGACCTTCGAAGCCGCAAAAGCAAAGGGGCTCTGGAAAGACGGCCGAGCCGCCCAGCGTTTTCGTCGAGTCGAGGGAAAGAGACCCGTTCTCCTCCTCGAGGCCCTCAAAAAATCCTTCCCCACGCAGCCGCGTGAACTTCTCAAGAAGTGCCTTGACGGCGGCGACATTCTCGTCAACGGGAAGCCTTCAAACTCGCTGGTCAAAGTCACCGAAATTGATGATGTCCGAATCACCTTTGGCGGAGAGAAGGAATGTTACGCCAGCAAAAATCGTGCCGAATATTTCGCCGAAGGAGTCCAGTGTTGGTATAACACAAACCGAACGATGGATCATGACCACAATCACATCCAGACCCGCGAACAGCTCAAGGTTTACGACCCCGGTCTCGCCAAACTCTGCGAAGACATCTTGGGCGAAAGCGAGTGGCGCTTCGTCTCTCCCCGCAAGCGCGCGGGAAAAGATCACCTCAAGGATTACCTCCCCGCAAACGCCCCGGTCGTGAAAGATCTCGAGCACATCAAAAAAGCCGGCCTCGATTACTACGATAAATATTGGGCGGATTACTGGACGAGATTGCACGACAAATACCCCGACGCGAAGGATCAGTAAAACTCACCAAAACCCCACCAATACTTTGGAAACTGACCGACTCCTTCCCGATCGCGACTTCGAACTCAAGCGGCGCTTTGGGAAAGGCGAGATTGCCTCGTTCTTTTCTTCCCGGGACTATCACTCCCGCGCACTGGCAGAGCGGCGTGACCTCAGCGCTTCCAAGCCCGCCACCTCCACCGATCTCACCTCCAAGTGCCTCGACCTTTTAGAGGAAACCATCGCGCTAGCGAGCTCGCCCCCGCTCCCTGAGTCCTTGGATTTCTCCGCTTTGCACGGACTCAACCCGGACGAAAAGCGCCGTCTCCTTGGCCGCTTTTGGGAAGCCAATTTCCTCCTCACGAATCCGTGCCAAGGCTCAACAAAGCAATTGGAAAACAAATCAACACCTTTCTTACCGCGGGCGGAATCGCCCATGATCTTGGAAACCTAAAACAAATAGAAAATGAACCTCACAAAACGATTCACCCTGATCGCTGCTGCGACCTTCCCCACACTTGCAAGTTGCGAAGTAAAAATGCCCGCAGTTTTCAACAACGACATGGTTCTCCAGCGAGACGCCCCCCTCAAGGTCTGGGGTTCTGCCGATCCCGGAGAAAAAGTGGCCGTTTCCATCGGAGGATCGACCTCCAAAACAAGGGCCGACAGCGAGGGACAATGGGCCGTCGAAATCCCCGCGATGAAGGCTGATGGCGGAAAACCCCATCAACTCAAAATCTCAGCTACGAATGAAATCGTACTTAAGAACGTCCTGATTGGCGATGTCTGGATCGGCTCCGGACAATCCAACATGGAATGGTCTCTGAAAGGATCGGCACAAGGCCAGGAATTCATCGCGAAAGCCAACCACGACAAGATTCGCTTATTCCATATCCCCAAGGTGAAAGCGAATGCCCCAGCCACCGAGGTCAAGGCCACCTGGAAGACCTGCTCCTCTGCAAACATTCCAAATTTCTCGGCTGTTCTCTACCAATTCGGACGACGTCTTCATGAGGAAACCGAGATTCCCATCGGTCTCATCAACAGCTCATGGGGAGGCTCTCCCATCGAGCCTTGGATCGTCGACGAAAAATCATCGGGAGAAATGTATAACGGCATGATTGCCCCGATCACTCGGTTCAGCGTTCGTGGCACCATCTGGTATCAGGGCGAAACCAATGTCATCAATAAGAACGGCCTTTCCTACACCGGCAAGATGAAGGACCTCATCGAAGGTTGGCGGAGGGTTTTCGAGAACAAGGAGATGCCCTTCTACTTCGTCCAAATCGCGCCGTGGGGAAACACCCGATACGCCGATGGCGAACTGCCTGCCCTTTGGGAAGCCCAGTGCGCTACCCTCAAACTTCCAAACACGGGAATGGTGGTGACGACCGATCTTGTCGATAACATCAACGACATCCACCCCCGCAATAAACATGATGTCGGCGACCGCCTCGCTCGTTGGGCTCTCGCCCGAGACTATCGCCAGAAAGACCTCGTCGTCTCCGGCCCGCTTTACAAAGGAATGAAAGTTGAAGGAAACAAGATCCGCCTTGAATTCGCACATCCCGCCCAAGGTTTGAGATCGAGCGACAAGAAACCGCTCCGTGAATTTCAGATCGCCGGAGATGACGGGAAATTCATCCCAGCCACTGCCGTCATTGCGGGGAACTCCGTTCATGTCTCGGCAGAGGGGGTTAAGTCACCCAGGCACGTTCGCTTCGGATGGCACCGCTCGGCCAACCCTAATCTCGTCAACACCGCAGGACTTCCGGCTTCGCCATTCCAAACTAAGGATTGGACCGGAGGAACGGGCGAATAGCGACCCCTTGATCACCCGCAGCGCTAAACTCTGTCTCCGATGAGAAAGCTCAAACGAACCACTTTACTAGTTCTTGCCGCCGTGGGCTTTGCCCATGGGCGGCCTCCTAATGTCGTCATTCTTTTCACCGACGACCAAGGGACTCTCGATGCCAACTGCTACGGCTCCCAAGACCTTCATACTCCAAATATCGATCGGCTTGCGGAGTCCGGCATCCGCTTCACACGCGCCTACGCCCACACCGTATGTTGCCCGGCACGCGCCGCTTTACTCACGGGCCGGCATCCCCAACGGGGTGGCGTCACAAACTGGACGCAGGGCGATATGAATGCCCCTAAAGGGATCAACATGGCCTTGGAAGAAGTCACCTTGGCCGAGACCCTCCGAGCGGCCGGCTATCGCACTGCCCTCTTTGGTAAATGGCATCTCGGGGCGCACCGCGACTTCGGTCCAAAAAAACAGGGCTTCGATGACTTCTTTGGAATCAGAGATGGCTTCATTGACAACTACAACCATCACTTTCTACACGGAACGGGATTCCACGATCTTTATGAAGGAACAAAACCAGTCATCGCACCTGGAAAGTATTTCCCCGAACTCATGGTTGAGCGATCCCTGCGATTTATCGAAGAGAACAAGAGCAGGCCCTTCTTCCTCTACCTTCCTTTCAACATCCCCCACTACCCCGAACAATCGCTTGAGAAGTTTCAAAAAATCTACGCCGGGGTAAAGGATCCTGCCCGCAGATCCTACGGAGCGATGATCTCGACAACTGACCATTATATCGGAAAGATCACCGAGCAGCTTAAGAAGAGTGGTCTGGAGAAAGACACAATCGTAATCTACATGAGCGATAACGGTCACTCCGAAGAGGTCGGCCTGACCATCAAAAGAGATGACCACCTCAGCGGTCGACCCAAAGGATACGTGTATGGGGCCAGCGGTGGAGGAAACACCGGGAAGTGGATCGGCAGTAAGGGAAGTTTTCTCGAAGGCGGGATTCGCGTCCCCGCGATCATAAGCTACCCAGCCAAAATCCCTCAAAATCAAACCCGTGATCAGGCCATCACCGCGATGGACTGGTTCCCGACGATTCTTGACCTTTGCAAAATCAAGCAGACCCCACAGGCTCCTCGCTTCGATGGTCACAGCCTCTTACCGATCCTAGAGTCCGCTGAAACACCCTCGCCCTACCATGGCGTCTTTCATTTTCAGTGGCGTAAGAATTGGGCGGTCATTGATGGTGACTGGAAACTCCTTGGAAAAACCAATCACCCGGAAGTCTCCCTTCACTCTCTCGCCGGCGCGCATCCCGAAAAAAAGGATCTCAGTTCCAAAAAGCCCGAAATCGTGGCCCGCTTGCTAAAAAGACATCAAAAATGGTTCCAAGAAGTTTCACCATAAGTCCTGAAATTGCAGGTCACAGATCCGCTAATTTCTCGATTCTACTTTGAAAGAGGCTAGTGGAGACTTGGGTATCAAAATTTCAGATTAAGACGACACCTCACTAATCGCACCTCATGAAAACAAAATTTACGACCCTCCTCCTGTCAGCTCTCCTGGTCGGATTCACCTCAGCCGCACCAAAACAAACCAAGGAAGATTCAGCCCCAAAAAAGGCCTCGCAGTCTCAGGATGACAAAAAGGGCAAGGACCAGTCAGACAACAAAAAAGGAGAGCTTCAGAAAAAGGACGACGCCAAGAAGAAAAAAATCGCAGCCGCCAAGAAGCCCACAGCTCCAAAGAAGCCCACAGAAACGGGCGAGCGCAAAAAAGCTGCGAACGCAAAGAAGGCACTCACGGCCGCTTGGAAAAAGAAAGCGACCGAAGCCAAGATCGTCAAAGGCTCCCTCGCCAAGCTCAAGGAACTGGCAGCCAAGAAAAAGAGCGCCGAATCCATCCGAAGCAAAGCGGCAGACTCGCTGAAGTCAGCGGAAAAAAATGTCGCCGTGATCAATGATGAAATGCAAAAACTCGCAGCGCAACTGAAAGCCAAAGCCGAGCAGAATCGCAAGAAAGCCGAGCAGGCCGAGGCCCGCAAAGGTCGCGAAACCGAAGCCAATGAGCGCGCCGCCTTCGAAAATATGAAGCAGGAACTTCAAAATTTAAGAAAGACCGTGGAACTTCTCACCCTGAAGATCGCGGGCAAGAAAGAAGGCTCTGCAGAAAGCCCCTCCAACGCTCCCGAAAAGTAATCAGGAGCTTTATTTTCAATCGTTACACAACTCATCGCCCGCTCCGCAAACCGGAGCAGGTTTTCTTTTTGCCGGGGCGACGTTCTCCTGAGTATCCTCGGCAAGCGACATTCCTCGTTCCGCAGAGAGCAAGCTCCTGCAATCATCCCCTTTCCCCTCATCATAATGCCTATGAAACGACTCTCCCTCTTTGCCTCCCTCACCACGATGGTCTTAATTTCTCCTCTGCTCGCACAGGAGGACACGCCTAAGAACGAGGAAGTCAAGCAGGCCCCCGCAGAGAAGAAGAAAAAAAGAACTCGTAAGGCACCGATCGCCGCCCTCGATTACGCACAGTGGGAAAGGCTCGACTCTACCAATCATAGGCTCTCCGCCGATGGCAAATGGTTGGTCTACGGAGTCACGAGAGTTGATAAGAAGCGAGACCTTCACCTCCTCCAGCTTAAGGGAAAGAAAGAACCCAAAGTTGCCAGTTTCCCGCAGGGGGAACGTCCCCTTTTTTCAAATGACAGTCAGTGGCTCGCCGTCACGATTGGAGAGAAGCCGGATGATTCCAAAGAGCAACCTCCCGACCAGTCCGGAGTGATTCATCTGCGAAGACTCGCTGACGAAAAAACGACTGAGTTTAAAAAGGTGAGAGGTTTGGTCTTCAGTGAAGACAGCAACTTTATCGCACTCGAAATCACAGATGACTCTGCTGATAAAAATGCCCTCGTGGTTCGGAACCTCAAAGACGATATCGATACCGTCTTTGGGAACGTCACCCGCTTTTCATGGAGTGATAGAGGATCTCATTTAGCAATGGTGATTGATTCCCCGGGCATCAGTAATTCCCTCCAGCTCTTCAACCCTCAAACCGGATCCCTGCAAACTCTCGAGTCGAGTGACCAGGAATACACCGCTCTTGCATGGCGGAGGAATGCCCTTGATCTTATTGCGATGCGTGAGATCCCACACGCCGAAAAGGAAGACACCTCCCACGTCCTTCTTGCGTGGAGGAATTTAGGAAAAGGCCGGGACACTAAAAAAGCCTACGACCATCGTCGCGACAAAGATTTCCCCAAAGACCTGTTCATCACCTCCGGCGGACTCGCCTGGTCTCACGATGGACAATCGGTCTATTGCGATCTGCAGAAGTGGAAAACAAAACCGAAGTCCCTGCAAAAAGAGAAAACGCCCTCGCCTAAGAAAGATGAAACCAAGCCGAAGGAAGCGAGCATGAACGAGCCTTCCTCCTTTTCTCTCTTCGAGAACAAAGCGCCAGAAACTCTGCGCGAAAAAACGAAAGGACAGTCCAATGTCGAAGTCTGGCACAGCAAGGACACCGACATCATGCCTCGCCAGAAGCGGCTCGCCTCCTCTCTCAAAAACCCCAAGCGCCGTGCCGTTTGGTGGCCAAAGCAAGATGACTTTGTTCAGCTTTCTTCCGAACTGACCGAACGGATCAGCGTCACCCGCGATGGCGACAGTGCGATTGGATATGACCGCACTCCCCACGAACGGACCGCGATGTTTGGCCCCAGGCTTCAGGACATCTATTCCATCGACACCAAAACCGGCAAACGAAAACTCATCCTCGATAAGATCAAATACCCTCTCTCCGCTAGTCCTGATGGCCACTATCTTCTCTTCCAACGAGAGAGTGACATCCACTCCTACGATCTACGGACAGGTCAGCAGATCAACCTCACCAAGGATCTCGAAGTCCCCTTTACAAATCAAGAAGACGACACCCTAGCCACCGAGAAGCCCCCCTACGGAATGGGATCCTGGCTCAAGGACAATTCCGGGGTCGTGCTCTCTGATCGCTTCAATCTCTGGTTGATTGCGCCCGACGGATCCTCCACCCGTCAATTAACAAACGGAAAAGACGGCATGATCAGGCACCGTCTCTCACAAGCGAGTTTTCAGGAAGAGAGTGAGGGCTTGATCGATCCCAAGAGGCCGCTCTACGTGGCACTCCACGGGGAACTCACTAAGAAATCTGGCTACGCCAAGCTCCCGCCTCTCGCGAAAAAAGGGGAACTCAAGACTCTGATCTGGGAGGACAAATCAGTGATGTCCCTCACACGGGCACGCGACGCCAAAACCTTCTTTTTCACCAAGGAAGCAACAAACGACTCCCCGGATCTCTTCGTGGCCGGCCCGGAACTCGCCAAGCCTCGGCAGGTTTCCAAAACCAACCCTTTCCAAAAGAAATATCACTGGGGCCATTCCGAGCTCGTTGATTTTGAGAACGAGCATGGCGTGAAGCTGCAAGGGTCTCTTCGATATCCCGCCAACTACAAGCCAGGCAACAAGTATCCCATGATCGTCTACATCTATGAGAAGCGATCACAGGAGCTTCATCGCTATACCGTTCCGACCGAGGAGCACCCCTACAACCCTGCCGTATTTTCCGCACAGGGCTACTTTGTCTTCCAACCTGATATCGTCTATCGCCCGCAGGAGCCCGGTGTTTCAGCCCTCGAGTGCGTCGTTCCGGCCGTGCACGAAGTTCTCAAAACAGGCATGATCGACAAGAATAAAATCGGGCTTGTGGGTCATTCCTGGGGGGCTTACCAAACGGCCTACATCGTCACCCGCAGCGACATCTTTGCCGCCGGAGTCGCGGGAGCTCCGCTGACAAATATGATGAGTATGTCGGTCAGTGTTTACTGGAACTCCGGCCAAACCAACGCCGCCATCTTCACCCAATCTCAAGGCCGGATGAACACGCCATTCTGGCGTGATGTCGAAACATACGTCCGTAACTCCCCCATCCATGGACTCGATACCCTCAACACCCCACTTCTAATTGCCTTTGGCGACAAGGACGGTGCGGTTGACTGGGGCCAAGGCGTGCAGATGTACAATGCCGCTCGCTGGGCCAAAAAAGACAACATGGTCATGTTGGTCTACCCCGGCGAAAACCACGGCCTCCGGAAACCTGAAAACAGGGTCGACTACCACTATCGCGTCCTCGAGTGGTTCCAGACCCACGTCAAAGGAGACAAGGCCCCCAAGTGGATCACCGAGGGGAAATCCTACCTCGAGAGACAGCGCGAGAAAGAAGACACGAAGGACAAAAAGTCAGATCCCAAAAAGCTGGAAACATCCGAAAAAGCACCTCCTAAAAAAACCATTCCCATCGGAGAAAACAAGGAAAGGCGCAAAGGAAAAGAAAAAGGAAAAGAAAAGAAGAAAGCCGCGGCCAGCTGACACTTAGCTTGGGCATGAAAATTCATAAGTGTCGTCTTTCTCCCACTTTGTCTGTCCCCTTCGCTTTCGCGAGCGCCACTTATTTACACCTCCAGACTCTTCTCGGCCCTACTTCTCCGCGAACTTGAAGGAAACCTCGCTCACTGTCCGGCTCCCTAAAGCGGGTTTACCTTCCCCTCATTTCTTGAAGGTATTTCAGATTGGATCTTGGCGGAGTGCAGATCAAACACAGTGGCCCTAACGTCGGCAGAGAGCTAGAGTCGCGATGCTTCCATGCCTTGATCACCCACCGGGGGATACCACGGAGACCTTCTCGTACCTCATTCCATCATCAAGTCCCCATGAATTTATCATCAGGGCAGAGTTCCCAACTTCGGGACCAAGGGACCGTCTTCAGAGCGGCAACGGGAGCATTTGCGAAGGTCGCACGCAGGATATCATCCTCGCAAAAAGATCAAATCTTGCGGATTTTTTAGCGAACTGCCCTCAGTTTAATCGTTTGCATGATCCCGGAATGTTAGGTGCTCATTCCGGTCGCGCAGAATTCCGACCAAGTAGGTTGCCGGCAGTAAAACGACCCACTTTCCATCCTGATCCCGAGCGATGACACTTCCCGATGGGAGTTGCACCTCAGCGGGCTCACGGTCACTCCTCGATTTATTGGGCTCTTTCTCCTGAAACCACTGAACGACCGTCCAGCGCGGGTGTTCAAGCCGGGTTTCGACCTGATACTCCGAGACAAGCCGCGCTTGTAAAACCTCGAATTGGAGAGGTCCCACCGCCCCCAACAAAGGAACGCGCTGAGCACTTCCGTGAACATGGTAAGCTTGAGCTACCCCTTCTTTCATCAACTGCTCCATTCCGGAACGGTAGCGTTTGATATTAGCGGTATCCTTATTAATGATATAGGTGAAGCACTCAGGGGTGAAGCGAGGCATCTCTTGATAGACCACTTTCGGATCGCTCGTCAGAGTGTCTCCGATGAGGAAATTGTAATTCCCTACGAGGGCGAGAATGTCGCCGGCATAAGCGGTATCGAGAGTTTCGCGGTCCTGACCAAACAATTTCTGAGCGTTCGCGAGCCTCACTTTTCTCCCACTGCGCTGATCGACGACCTGCATATCCCGCTCAAAAACCCCGGAAACGATCCGAATAAATACCGCCCGGTCGCGGTGGCGTGGATTCATGTTTGCTTGGATCTTGAAAACAAACCCCGAGAAATTAGCGGCTTTCGGATCGATCATTTCGCCACCGCTCACCCGACCGGTCGGAGATGGAGCCATCTCTAAAAAACTCTCCAGCAAATTCTGAACCCCAAAGTTGTTCATCGCACTCCCGAAATAAATGGGCATTTGTTCGCCCGCCAGAACTCGCTCGAGATCCAATGGTTCGGTGACGCCGTC
>JBLIDI010000022.1:0-23206 GCA_047634075.1 Akkermansiaceae bacterium | reverse complement strand
GCTGCCTTTGGTGCTTCCGGTTTTGATTCCATTGGTGTCAGGTGGGACGGCTGAAGGGGGCGATTTTCAGGGAGGATTGGCGGTGACTCTGCCTGCAGGAGTGATGGCATTGGAGGTCCCTTTGTTTGTGAATCAAGATGAGGAGGAGGAGGGAATTGAAACTTTGACGGTGGTAGTTCCTGATGGCTTGGCAGGATTTGTGCCGGGAAGTCAGTCTTTGGTCAGCCTCGAGATTGCCGATCGAGTGAATCTTCAAGGGTGGTCCGGACATTTTTTGGGCGGACCGGTTGACTTGCTCGCTGATTCGGATGGCGATGGTTTCAGCGAACTCGCGGAGTATCTTCTGGGAACTGACCCTACCATGGCGTTATCGAGGCCGAAGGTGACTTTAGAGGTGTCGGGAGATGATCTCCTGATCCCCTTGGTGTTTTTACCAGATCGGGATGACGCCGTCCTCGGAATCGAGGTTTCGGGGAACCTACAAGACTGGCATCCCGTGGGATTTGAGTCAAGACACGAAGGCTTATGGGTCTCTCCAACCGAAGGGCAGGCTTTTCTGCGGCTGACATTCTCGACCAACCAATAGAGTTCCGGCTTTCCTTCTCTGGAGATTTTGGCAAGACAGCGGCGACATGACTGCCGCTGAACTTTCACAATCTTCCCAATCAGACCCGGAGTTGCCTCCAGGTCTCTCGTTGGCACAGCAAGCGCTTTGGTTGACCAAGGCCGGTCGTTGGGATGCTTCCCATGATCTTTGCGAGGATGTTCCTGATCCGGCGGGGTCGTGGATCCATGCTTATTTGCATCGGGTCGAGGGAGATCTCGGAAATGCGGGCTACTGGTATCATCGTGCTGGCAAGGAAATGCCGCCAACCGGGGTCTCCCTTGAGCAGGAGTGGGGTCAGATCGCAGCGGCTTTATCCTAACCCAAATAGTTCATGCCAAAATCAGATAAGAACGTTCGCCGCGCTGCCGTTTCAGCCTTGAGGGCTTGGGCCAAAGGTCACGCCTATGCCGATTCCCTCATCGAACGGCATGCCGTTCGAAATCATCTTTCGTCATCAGATCGGGCCTTTTTTAAAACGATCCTACTGGGCGTTTTGAAGAATCGTAGTTTGCTCGACCATTGGATCGGTCTCTTCCGGAGAGGAAAACTAGATCCCGAGACACGCGATGTTTTACGGGTGGGTTTTTACCAACTCCTGATTCTTCGGACTCCTGATCACGCCGCAATTTACGAAACAGTGGAGTGTGCCCGCAAGCCGGTGCAGGGATTAATCAATGCGGTGCTGCGCAAGGCGGCGCATTGCCGGATGAGGTTGTTGAAGGAGATGGGGGATATCGAAATGCCGATCCTTTTCTCGCATCCCCATTGGCTCTGGAAGCAGTGGAAGAAGCTCTACGGGAAGGACAATGCCGTCGCTTTGATGGATTGGAATAATCTCCCTGCCGAGACTTTTTATCGGCCCAACCTTTTGAATCCCCCGCCGGAAGGGGCCCCGGAGCCAAAGCATGCCCAAGAAGCCGCTGAGACCGGCCACTATTATATCACCGATCCCTCGACCGCCCACGCTCCCGAATTGCTCGCCCCCAAGCCCGGCGAATGCGTGCTGGATGCTTGTGCCGCTCCCGGAGGCAAAGCAATTCACATCGCGGGGTTGATGCAAAACACCGGAAGCTTGATTTGCACCGACTCCAACGAAAAGCGTTTTCCGAGACTGCGCGAAAATCTGGAACGATGCGGGGTGGAAATCGCCGAAATTTCCGAACATGATTGGTGCGAGCCTGCTCCCGAAAAGTGGCATGGTTTCTTTGATGCCATTTTACTCGATGTGCCATGCTCGAACACCGGAGTGCTACGCCGGAGAGTGGATGCCCGATGGAGACTTCAAAAAACGGACATCGGCGATTTGGTGAAGATCCAAACGAGTATCCTGATCGAGGCGGCGAAGTGTCTAAAGCCGGGTGGGCGCCTAGTCTACTCGACCTGCTCCATCGATCCGGTGGAGAACATCGAGCTGGTGAAGAAGTTCATCCTGGAACATCCGGAGTTTCGTCTCGGAGAGAGCACGCAACTGCTTCCCTTTAAGGATAAGACCGACGGGGCCTTTGCGGCCGTCTTACATCGGAATTCCGCCCCTTGACCCAAGAGTCAATTCGATGATACTTTCCTAAAACAAACGATTTCTATGAAGGCCTTACTCTTTATTCTCCCTCTCAGCTTCCTTCTTCCTTCCTGCGGCCCTGCGCCCGCTGCTGCGGGTGACGGAAGCGCCTATCTGACCGGATTCCGTTCGGCAACGCCAACCAATGAACGCCAACCCATGGCTCATGAGCGGGGGTATTGGGACGGAGACGCGGTCGAAGGTCAGTCCGCAATCACGCTCAACCGCAACGAACAAAAAGCCTACTTTTATAAAGGTGGCCAATTAGTGGGGATGTCACCGATTTCCACGGGCAAATCGACCCATACCACGCCAGCGGGCACCTACAAGGTTACAGAAAAGGACGAGGATCATGAATCGTCGCTCTACGGAGTGATTCGAGATCGCAGGACGGGGCAGATTGTCAATGACGATGCCGATACGCGCAAACATCGCGCGGGAGCGGGGCAGGTTCTCGAACTCGCTCCCATGCCCTACTTCATGCGCTTCAATGGCGGGATCGGGATGCACGTGGGCCACCTTCCGGGGTATGCGGCCTCCCATGGCTGTGTGCGCATGCCCCAGGAAATGGCGGTGAAATTTTACGAAGCCGCCAGTGTCGGAACACCTGTCATTGTTCAGTAAACTGCCATGAATACTTCACTCGTTTTGACGATTCTAGGACCAGACCGAACCGGCTTGGTCGGTGCGGTCGCTGATGCCGTGGCACAGCATGGAGGGAGTTGGCAGGAAAGCCGCATGGCCCGACTTGCGGGACAGTTTGCCGGGATTTTGAGGGTGGCCTGCCCGGCTGAAAATCGAGAGGCCTTGGAAGGGGCTCTCAAGGCGCTCGGAGAGCGGGGTCTGACCGTGATGATCGCTCATGACAGGTCTTCGGAAGAGTCGCCAGGGAGCACCCTGACCCTCGATATCACGGGGCATGACGAGCCTGGCATCCTAAAGAGAATCGCGCAGACCTTTGCGAGCCTCGGCGTGAATGTCGAGGAATTGCACACTTTCCTGGAATCCGCGCCGATGGCAGGACACCTCCTATTTTGCACCCGCGGTAAGGTTCGTTTGCCTGACACTCTCAGTGCCGCCGAGTTGATCGAGGCTCTCGAGAAAGTCGGGGCGGACCTAACGGTAGACGTGCAGTCGTAGTGCGGATCGATATCCTGACACTCTTTCCCGAGATTGCTCTGGCTCCCTTGCGCGAGAGCATCATGAAGAGGGCTCAGGAGGCTGGTTTGGTGACAATTTCAGCCCACGATCTGCGGGATTGGGCGACTGGTAAACATCGCAAAACGGACGACTCCTTGTGCGGTGGCGGACAAGGAATGCTTCTCAAGCCGGAACCAATCTTCGCGGCGATTGGGGAACTCCGGAGGGAGAAGACGATGGTCATCTTGCTCACTCCTCAAGGTGAGGTTTTCAGACAGGCAAAGGCGCGTGAGCTTTCGGGGGAAGAACACCTCATTTTTTTGTGCGGGCACTACGAGGGGGTTGATCAACGGGTCATTGATGAATTGGTCGACCTTGAATTATCGATTGGTGATTATGTTTTAACAAATGGCGCGATCGCGGCCGCGGTGGTTACGGATGCGATCGTCAGGCTTCTTCCCGGAGCTCTGGGGGATGCCCGCTCGGCGGTGGATGAATCATTCTCTGATGCCAATTTGTTAGAAGCGCCCGCTTACACCAAGCCTATCGAGTTTCGGGGACTGAAGGTGCCCGAGATCCTCCTTTCCGGTCACCATGCTAAGATTGATGAGTGGAAGGCCGAACAAGCGCTCCTTAAGACCAAGACGATCCGCCCGGATTTATTGGGAGACTAGTTTCCTTGCAGAGAAAGAAGGCGGGAACGATCTATCGGGGAATTGCGTTTGTTTTTTGGACCCGGACTTGGAAGAAGAGTTTCTGTTCGGGTAATCCGAGATTGGTGGTGTAAGTCAAGGTGTTCGCTGAGCGAGCGGTGATGGTGTCCAAGGGAAACCAACGTTCCAGATTATGACTATACTCGACAAAATGCCGGGTATCATCGGCAAGCGGGTGAATCGGAAAAGTCAGACTGGCCTGACCTCCTGAGAGGGTGACGACGATGGGGTTTTTGTTGGGAACGGTATCCAAGGTTCCGAAAAAATACTCGAGGAGGGCATCGAGACCATCGGAATCGCGGTCGAGATTTGCGTCGCCGGTGAAGGTTTCGGTAGGCTCCGCTGCTCCGGGAGAACCGTCGAGGGAATGACTCGGGCGCCAGTTTGAAGCGGTGCCATGGCCGAGTGGATCGAGAAGGTTGATTGCTGCGGAGTCGTCGGTATGGGAGAGGACGAGTGAGAAGCCCTCGCCATCGGATGATGTTGGCCAGGGGAGGTCGTCATCGAACGCGAATTCGTGGATGGCAAGAGTTCCGAGAGAGAGTTTTAGCAGTTCACCGCCATTGCTCAAGCTGGCGTCATCGTATTGACCGGGAGCCAGGGGGAGGTCGTTGCCATATTTGGCTTCAAAAGCGGCCGTATTTTTCACGACCAGGAGATAGGCTCCCGGGCTGATGATGGTTCCCTCCGGGAAATCGTAATCGATGCCCTTGGTGAATCGCACATCGGTGAGGTCCAGCGGAAGAGAGCCGGTATTGAAGAGTTCGATGAACTCAACGGCGTCGTCTCCATCGGGATTATACATGATTTCGCTCATGACGAGATTCCTTCGAAGGGGCTCGATGTCGGGAGCGCTAGTTTCAAATTGGAGGGGTGCCGACCAATGGCTCCACCGTCCGGTCGTGTCCTGATGCCGAACGCGAGCCCGGTAGGTCCTTCCCGGCCGCGTGGCGAGGGCCGGTGGCGAAATTGAGGTGGTGAACGAACCTATGATTCCGCTGCTCCAGCCTTCCTCGATTTCATAGGTGCGGGGTTCGCCAGGCGGGGCGGCGATTTCAGCGATGCGCCACTCCAGGGCCGTGAAGGTTCCAATTCCCTGTGGATCGGAGAAGGGAGAGGTCTCGAAAGAAAGCCCCGAAGTCGGGAAGGCGGGATCACCGGTGTAGGTGAGGATTGGGGTATCCGGAATGCTGGTATCGGCCGCTTCGGAAGAGACGAAATTATAACCGTAGCCCCGTTGATCGCCACTGTTTTCCGACCAGGTCGAGGGGGCGGGATCGGTGTCGGTCATATAATTGAGAATATAGTTCTGTGATCCCTCGAAGTCAGAAGAGGTCAAAGTGCGGGTCCAACTTCCTCCAAATCGGGTGTCGCCGTAGGGCGTGCGGTGAAAGTTGCCTTTGTGGTTTGTCTGCGCCGAGCCCGAGGTCCGGGTGCGGGGGTGATTGTTCCACATGTGGCGATCGAGATCGGACCAGGTCGAGGTCTCTCCGATGGGATTGACGATTTGGGCATATTCATCAAGCAACTGTCCGATCTGACCACCATCAACTGAGGGGTCCGAGAGCATCAAATCGAGAATCTCTCGGCAACGGTTTTTGAACTCGAGAGAGAGAGCAGGGATGTTGAGGCTGTTTCGTTGCCGGATCGTGCCCCCTTGGTGGCGCAGGCTGATATACATCATATCGAGATCCCATGGAACGGGTTGCCAGCGACCGGGTGAGCCATCCGGATTGCTCCGATGGTAAAAATAGTGGTTCCAGCCATCCCGAATATCGACGTTGCCCAGTGCTCGATTGAGAGCGCGGAAGGTATGGTAGCTTTCGAGATCGAGGTTATCGCGCCACCATGCTTCGGTGTTCGTGCTATTCGACTGGGAGTTGAAGGCGGACCAATCTGACGAGTTGGTGGGTTGGTTGGGAGCCTGGTGTTTTTTGTCACCGCTTCCGCCACTTTCGATCTTGTAGACATTTCCATCAGGAAGATCGCGTTCGTTGAGGAAGGAACCATCGGGTTGTTCGACCGCGAGATAGAGTCCCCAAAGATCCCCTTGATATTGGTCTGTGGCCGAGGCCTCGGCGGCTTCATCAATGACTCGAAAATGGAGGTAGTTGGTATTGGGGCTGGCCATTCCTGCGATTTGGAAGGCTCGGTAGGAGAGGGCTTCATCAAGGCCTGACATGCCCCGGTTGACGGCAGCCCAAGGACTCGCGTTGGCGTTCATGGTCAGCTCATCCCAGCGTTCTTGATATTTTTTTCCGAAGTTATCGCGGGCTTGCAATTCACGGGCGGGGTTGAAGAAAATACGCCACTTATTTTTACCGCTTTGATAGGTGGAAAATTCGCCGCGTATTTTGAATTCAAGATGATCATAAACGACGCCATCATAGACGAGGGTTCCGGAGAAGCGCCTGCTTGCTGCGCCGGTGTTATATTGGCTCGTGGTGACATCGCTTGAGTCGGCAATGAGATGGTAGGTCGGGAGATCATCGAGGATGAAGGCGGGAAAAGCCACGACGGGGTCGACCCCGGGACGATTGGAGCCACTCCATGCCGGGACGCCATTGTAGACGAAGTAGGCGAAGTTGGGTTGGTCATCGTCATCGAATGGTGCGGTGACGGCGGCACCACTGGAGTCTGCGATGGCGATGCGATAACGTATAAGGTCACGGTGATCCTGCGCGGGAATGATCGCGGAATAGGTGGCATCACCCTCGGGGTCAGTCATTTCAACTTCGGTCCAGTTGGTTTCATAAGCGGCATCGGAAACACGTATGTAGGAACCCGGGTCCACCACTTGATACGTGAGGGTGACACTCGCAACCCCATCGGGATCGGTGACTTTGGCGGAAATTGTGACGGGATCGGAGGAGCCGGGCTCAAGAGGAAGGTGAGACACCTGTCTGATATTGGGGGGCGGGGTGCCGGTCGATGAATTGTTGGCCCGGCCCGGGCTGGGGGGCGATGGTTCACTGAAGGGCTGGGGAGTTTCAAAAGAGGCATCGATCAGGATGTCGCTGCTCCCAATCGTTGCGTTGAAGACCTGAATCGCGAGGACATTTTCGCCGGTTATGAAGAGGTTGGCGGTTCCTCCAATCGTGGATTCTTCGTAGCCGTCTTGTTCGTCGCTTGCGATCGAGAGAGCGTTTCCGCCGGCATTGGCGGGATCATTTCCCTGGTGGTCAATGAGGCCCGGATCCACTGATTCACTCCGATGAATTTCCGTGCCGTTGAGCCACACGATCACGCCATCGTCGGAAAGGACTTTTAGCAAAGCGGAGGAAGGAGGAGCATTGGTGACGGTGAATCTTTTCCGGAGAAAAACCGAGGCGTAGTTGTTTTGGGCATCGGCGAGTTCGGTCGTGACGAATTCCACTTCATTTCGGCCCAGTGGGGCAAGCCCGGACAACCAGGAGGCGTCTTCGCTGAAACTGAGATCGGTCCAAGCATGGATCGGTGCGGAGGCTTCACTGGTTCCTTTACGGTAATGCCAAGTCGACCCCGCTGTGATGAAGGTCTCCTTGATTCCGTTGAATCCCACGCTTGAGCTCCGCCACGAGCTTCCGAGATCGTTATCGAGGGCGGGGTTGATGAGCTCCATCGAGCTGCCTTCGCCTTTAGCCCGACTGGGCCAAGGGAATCCCACCCCATAATCGACACGATCTTGTGCCACGCCAAAAGCATCACGAAGCTGCAGCAATTCGCCTTCGCTGTTAAGTCCTCCCTGGTAGGGACCTAGTGCCTGAAGGTTGAATTCCGAGGCCAGAGTGGCGGGATCCTCTCCGATGACGAGGTAGCCACCCGCGCGTAAAGTGGTTCCGGCAGGAAAGGTAAACCGGACCGCGCCATTGAGTTCCCAACCAGAGAGATCAACTGCGGTAGGATCGGGATTATGAATCTCAACGAACTCGTTTAGGACGGTGTTATCGTCGTTATTGTAATGAAGCTCGTTGATGACTGGTGCGGCCTGAAGGGGCACCAAGAATATTCCAAGGAAGGCTGATGCTGAGCGCATTTTGAAGTGTAATCACTATTGAGGACCAAAGGAACCCTCGATTCTTTGAAGGTGAAAAATCACTTTTCAGGAGTTGATGAGTAAGTTGAGCGCGTCCTCGTCGATGACGGGGACGCCGAGAGATTCCGCTTTCGTTTTTTTTGAGCCGCCGCCTTCGCCGGAAAGAAGGTAGTCGGTCTTGGCGGACACCGAGCCGCTGACTTTGCCCCCGTTGGCCTCGACGAGCTTCTTGAAGTCAGGACGGGGAGCCGAGAGCGTGCCGGTGATGACGAAGGTTTTGCCAAGCAAGGGCATCCCCTCAGAGGCGGCCGCGGGATCGGGGGCGTAGTTATCGGATTGAGGATCGATGCCCAGCTCGTCGAATTTAACCAGGATCACCTGACCGGCTTCCGATTGGAAAAATGAGCGGAGGTGTTGCGCGGCGACGGGGCCGAGGTTGTCGTCAATTTTGTAGTGTTGCAGGCGGGGGTGGTTTTCCTTCTTGCGTTTGGATTTCGAAAGCTCCTCGAAGTTCGGGAGATCGGCGAGGTCGGCAACGATTTCGGAATTGGCGAGATCGCTGAATCTCTCGTGCAGACGGGAGAGTTCCCGTGCGCCGGATTCGCCAACTTGAGAAATCCCCATCGCGAAAAGCCAGCGACTGAGGGGCATTTCAGTGCGTGCTTTTTCGAGAGAGTTGATGAGGGTCGTGGCTCGCTTTTCGCCGAAGCGACGTTCCTTTGACTGGGTAAGACCATCGGCTGATTTTGCGGGATCGAGGAGGAGATTGGCGAGTTCCGCGAGGGTGAGGGAAAAGAGATCGAGGGGAGAAGAGGCGAGTTTTGATTCGACGAGCTTGATCGCGACGGACTCACCGAGGCCATCGAGATCGAGGGCTTTGCGACCCGAAAAATGAGTGATGCGATTGACGGCTTGAGCGGGGCATTCAAAATTCACGCAGCGCCAAGCAACAAAACCCTCAGACTTCTCGATGGGACCGTGACAGGATGGACATTGGTGGTTGAGAACCGTGGGAAGGTGGTAGGGCACAGCATCAGCAGGGCGTTTTGAGAGGACAACGGAGACGACCGAGGGGATGATTTCGCCGGCCTTCTCGATGATGACGGTGTCGCCAATGCGGACGTCTTTGCGTGCGATTTCCTCTTGGTTGTGGAGAGTGGCGCGGGCCACGGTGCTCCCAGATACGAAAACGGGTTGGAGTTCGGCAACAGGGGTCAGGACTCCAGTGCGACCGACTTGGATCGTGATCTCGCGGAGGAGAGTTTCTTTCTGCTCGGCAGGGTATTTGAAGGCCGCAGCCCAACGAGGGGCGCGGGAGGTGAAGCCAAGGGTTTCGCGCTGCCCGAAGTCGAGGACTTTGAGGACCGCTCCGTCGGTGCCGTGCCCGATATCGTGTCGCTTGACGTCGAGTTCACGGATTGCGGCGAGGACTTCTTCAAGAGTATCGACATGCCAAATAGGGCCATTACGTGGGATCTGAAAATGGGTGAGGAGCTCGCGGAAATCATCCTCGCTTTCCATCGTGGTGCCTTCGTTTGCTCCGAGGCCGTGCGCAAGGAAAGCAAGTGGGCGGGCCGCCACGGTCTTCGGGTCGAGGGATTTCAGACTTCCGGCGGTGGCGTTGCGGGGATTGGCAAAAGCAGCGAGTCCGTCTTCCTCGCGTTGTTCGTTGAGCTTTGCAAAGCCGGCCGAGGGCATGAAGATCTCGCCACGAACCTCGAGAAGCGGAGGGGCATTTTCGAGCGTCAGAGGGATGCTGCGAATGGTGCGTAGATTTTGGGAAATGTCATCGCCGCGGGTTCCATCGCCACGGGTCAGGGCGTAGTCGAGGGCGCCATCGCGATAAATGAGGGAGCAGGCGACCCCATCGATTTTGGGCTCAACGGTGAGCGGAATTTTTTCGAGACCGAGTCCTTTTTGGAGTCGTTTGAAGAAATCGGCGACCTCGCTTTCGGCAAAAAGGTCATCGATGGAAAGCATCGGGAGGAGATGCGGGCGCTGCTCGAAAGCGTCAAGGGGTGCTCCCCCGACGCGGAGGGTCGGGGAGTTCGGGTCGTATTGATCGGGGTGGGCCTTCTCGAAGTCTTCAAGTTCGCGAAAAAGTCGGTCGTATTCAGCGTCTGAAATCTCGGGTTCGGCGTCCTGATAGTAGAGGTGATTATGCCGGGTGAGTTCGGCGCGGAGTTCGGCGATACGGTTGTCGAAAAGCACGCCCGATTTGTAGCGTGGTGAGATGGAAGCGGGGAGAAAAAAAGCCTCTCTTTCGCGCGCGCGTGCTTTCTCGGGGCTGAGGCCATTTCGCTCAGCCTGAATTGATCCGAGGAAGCGGGGCCTCTATCGTTTTTTGAAAACTTGTAAGCGGTGGAAAACCCGGGGGGCGGAAGAGGCAAGTTCAATGGTCCGTCTTTGCTGGGTGGAGTTGAGGGCCGATGGCATGGTTTGGACTTGGGTCCAGTTTAAGAGGTCGGGGGATTGTTGCAGGACAATCTCGATATCAGTGCGAAGGAGATCAAGATTGTAAGCGAGAGAATAGCGGTGGTCCCCTTGTGACATTACGAGCGGAGAGGTGAAATTGGCGGATTGAGGGTTCAGGCCGAAGGCATATTCAACGAGGTTGCTGAGGCCATCGCCATCGGCGTCAGCGGTGGCCTCGGTGATGCCGTTGGCGCTTGCCCAGGCCTGATATCTTTCGCCGGGTGCAATATCGCCGGGGGAAGCGGCGAGGGCGGTCCAGTTGATGGCGTCGTTGCCGTATTCTTTTTCGACAAGTTTAGTAAGGGCGGATCCGTTGCCGTCGGGGGAGTTGGGCCAGGGGGCGCTATCCTCGAAGTTCACGCGATCAACGCGGACGTATTGGATGAAGTTGTTGGCGTCGGTGGGGCCGGGGCGACCGAGTTGAATCGCTTCGCCCGAGTTGGAAAGTTTGCCGGTGGTCCACTCCAAGAGTTGGGTGCCATCGGGGACGGTGAACTGGCTGTTGAAGGCGGGGAGGTTGCCGGTGATGACGAGTCGTTCGCCAGGGGCGAGGGCGATGGTGGCGAGAGCCGGGAATTCGTATCCGATGCCGCTGGTAAATTGCCACGCGGTCTCTGAATTCGAGTCAAAGAGGGTGACGACTTGGTCGCTGAGATTGAGGAGTTCAAGGTATTCGGCGTCTCCGTTTCCGAAGGGATGATACATGATTTCGGAGATCACGATGGGCCCGATGCGTGGGCCGGAGTTGGCCGCATTGCGTGTGGGAGTGTCGAGGGGGAGGAAGTTGTAGGAATCGGTGCTGGGCTTGTAGAAGTAGCCTTGGGTTTCGCCGGGGAGGGAGGCTCCGAAGTCTTCCTTGAAGCGGTAGTCGGTGAGTTGGTCGTTCTCGGCTGAGCTGAGGTAAACGGTTTCGCCATCGTCGCTGAGGCCAAAGCCGGTGATCCGATTGGGGTCGGCGGCGGCGGCACCGAAGTTGAGATCTTCGTGGAAGGTGAGGTAGCCACCGGCGGAGATAACGGTTCCGACGGGGATGCGGTATTTGGCGAGATCGAGGGCGCTATCGCTCAGGAACCAGCCGCCGATATCGACGGAACCGGAAGAGCGATTATGAAGTTCAATCCAGTCAGGGGCGGCTCCAGAGTTGGAAAGGATTTCGTTAACGATGACAGTTTTCCCAAGCGAGAAGGGGTAGTCCGAGGTTTGGAAAAGATAGGCCGCTCCCATGTCGACGCGAGTGAGGTCGGGGTCGGAAGGGTGGCCGGGATCTCCGGAATCGATGGCGGACGAGGTGGGAAGGAGTTGAAAGTTGAGAGCGCTGGAATTGACAAAAAGAGGATTGCCCAAAATGTTGCCAGTCCCCGGAAGGGCGGAGATATCGGAGAGGTTGTAGTTAAAATTGATGGTCGAGTAGTGGTCTGCGGCGGCGGGAATGATAGAGCCGGAGATGATGGTGTTGGTGACCTCGGCGTGTCCTCCGCCATTGGCGAAGTTTTTCTCGTAAACTGAGATGCCTTTGGGGCAGTCGACGAAGGTGTTTTGGTCGATCTCGATGGTGGAGCCGGTATCCTTCACGCCGACGCCGAGGGCGCAGCCGACGATGAGATTCCTACGCATGATGACGGACGAACCCTGGCCCACCGAGACGCCCTTGTCGGAGCTGAAGTAGATGGCGTTGCCTTCGATCAGGATGTTCTGGCACTGCTCGCCGATGTCAATGCCGTCGCTGTTGAAACCTGTGAAGTTATAGAGGCGGCAGTTTTGGATGAGGCCGTTGATGACGCCGTCGTAGTCGATGGCATCGGTGTCGGGGGCGTTGTTGCCGAGGATGGTGCAGCGGATGGCTTCGCCGTATCCTTTGACAAAATGGATGCCGTCTCCGGTGATGGGAATGCGGATGGTGCTATCGCGGAGGGAGGTCGAGCCGCCTTTGAAATAGACGGGCCCGCGGCATTCGCGAATATCGAGGAATTCAAGATTGACGGTGGCATTGAGTCCGGCGATGGCGGCGGGGTAACGGGTTGGGTCGTGGCCGCGTGAGGCGTTTCTGACAATGAGGTGGGCGAGGGTGGAAGGGGTGGTGGGTTCCTCGAAGGAGAGGCCTCCCCAGATCTGACCGTTGTCGCCTTGAAGTGTCACCTCGGATCCGAGCGTGCCCGCGAGGTTGAGCGTACCGAGGACACGGATGTTGCGTCCCGACTTCATCTTGATGGTGACGCCAGGATCAACAGCGAGGGTGATGCCGGCGGGGATGATGAGATCGTTCGCAATGGTGTAAGGCGAGCCCGCAAAGGTGAAGGTGGTGTTGGCAGCGAGAGCACCCCCGGCCACGGTGCCGAGGGCGGGGATGAAATTGGCAGTGATCGCAACGGCTCCGCCGGTGTTTAGGGTGGTGGTGGAATCGCCAATGAGACCGGTCCAGGAATCGAACTGATATCCGGGAGCAGCGACCGCGGTGAGAGTGGCATCGAGGTTGGGAAAGATGCGGAGGTTGCCAGGATTGACAGGAATTCCGGCGAAGTGGACAGTGCCGGATCCGGTGACGGCGAGGGCCATGTTGACGGCAGTGCTGAGGCCGAGTTCGGAGGAGATTTCGGCGTGCACGGTGGAGACGCGATCGGTCGCGTAGTCTTTGATCTCCTGAATATCAATCGCTTGTTGGGCGGCGTCGATACTACCGGACCAGCGGGCTTCGTGGCGGGCGAGTTCCGGGGTGATGAGGGCGCCAAGGGTATTAACGATGTTGGCGATGCGTGTCGGAGCGAAGGTCGTGGCGACGTGGGCCGCGTATCGCTGAGCGAGACGGGCCTGAAAGGTGGGTTGGTTCTTGATGCGGTCGAGGAGGGCATCATTACGGAGGATGGAGTCGAACTCATTGGAGTCGATCCCGGAGGCTTTGAAAGTACGGTCCATGTCGGGTAGGAACCATCGCCATTTGCTTCCGGGGGCGCGGGCTTTCCAGAATTCACGGTTGTGTTCCCAACTTGAGTTGTTGGCGAAGCTTTCGCTGACGACGAAGTCAATGAAGGAATCGATGTCGACACGTGATTTGACAAAGTCCCATCCAGCGGGGGTGTTGATATCGTTGTTGTCGATGAAGTCGAGGAGTTCGGTCCATTCGGTGATGACACCCTCGTGTGCTCCGAGTCTGGTGGAGCTGCTCGTGAAGTGTCCATACCCCAAGTGATCGTATTCCCCGTTGCTGACGCCATATTTTTCGAAGAACCACTCTTCGGTCCAACGTGAGCGGATATTGTAAACACCCCAGTAGGCCCCATTGAGGAAGACGACAGAGGGTCGCATGCTCGTTGTTTCGGCATTAAGGAATCCCTTCGCGATGGTGTCCCACATTCCATCGCGGAGCATGGCGTCATCCCAGTCATCCCCACCTTCACGGAGGGTGAAAGCGGAGTGGTTGGGGATCCCAGAGCCGGGGAAGAGATCGTATTTGAGGGTGTTGTCGCCATACTTTCCTCGCAGAGAAAAGTTGAGAGCTTTTTGCTCGTGGCTTCCCCAGTTGTTTTCGCCGCCGATACGGATGCCGCCATTCACGGCGAAGCCTTCGCTTTGATCGACCGGAAAGAATTCGAGGTGTCCGGGGGCGTCCTTACCTTTGTAGACCTCGTTCATTCCGGATCTACGCGGTTCATGGTCGTTATCGTAGATGCCGATTTGATCGCCGAAGAGAGTTTCGGGATCGGCGCTTACGGAGAGGATGGGGAGGCCGTTGAAGGTTTCTCCGTAAAAGAAAGATTGGGTAGTGAGGGGGCCGGGCACTTTACCGGATTCGAAGACGCGGGCACGGACGATGGTAGTCTCGGAAATGGCGATAGGGACGGAGTAGACCGGTGAACTGGTGGTGGGGTTGCTGCCATCAAGGGTGTAGTAGATGGGGCCGGAGGTGGTGGTGAGGGTGACCGCTTGCGGGTCAGTGAAGAATCCGGCGGCAGGAGAAATCTCAGCGCTGGGGCTGGTGAGGCGGAGGTCCGAAACGACGGGCGTAAGGTTGGCCGCTCCGGGGCTGGGCAGAGCAAAATGTTGCCAAATGGCGGGTGTGATTTCGTTGCGACCGTATGAGATATCAGTCACGGCAGTGCCGTAGGTGACGGAGTCGATGGCGTTGACGCTGATGTAGGAGGAGGCCTCGAGGGTGAGGTCGAAACTCAAGTCGCTGCTGCCGGATCGGTGTTGGTGGACCTCGGCTGCGATGACGTTATCCCCGGCGATCAACGCGGAAGGAGGAAGATTGTAGGTGGTGTAGTCGGTTTCACTGTCGGTTGAACTGCTTGCAAAAGTGGCCGAAGTGAGCACACCTGCCGGAAGGTTTTTGCGGAGGAGTTCCTCTCCGTTGAGGTAGATCGCGGCGCCATCGTCGACAAGAAGTTCGAGCGTCAGGCCGGTGTAAATGGAGGGATCGGCAATGTTGAAGGTGTGGCGGAAGTAGCTGGTGGGGTATTTGTTGTCGCGATCAGGGCCGAAGGAAATAACGGTCGTGACGCTGTTTTCATAGCCGAGTGGGGAGGGGCCTTCCGCCCAAGGTGAGTCGTTGTAGGTGCGGGCGCGCCATTGCGTGGATTGGGAGGAACCATTGTCGAGATACTGCCATGAACTCCCGGTCGTCACCAAATTTGTTGTCGTGTTCCCAAGGGCCTGAGTGAGGACAACTTCCTCGCCGTCGGCAGAGAGGGAAAAGTTGGTATGATGTTTCTCGGTTGTGAAGTTTCTCCATGGCCAGTAGCCGCGGGGAACGCGCGTTCCGGCCGCGGCGTTGTTCCCGTCGGCCATGATGATGAGATGACCCCCGGCGGGAATGGTCGTCCCGGCGGGGATGGGCCATTTGAAGGGATCGCCGAGCTTGTCGCTCAAGTAGTAGCCGTCGAGGTTCACACGGGTGGCGCCGGCATTGTGAAGCTCGATCCAGTCCGGGTAGTCCTCGAAGTCGGTGATGTCGGGAACCGAACGAGTGTTGGAGGCCATGAATTCGTTGATTCGAACCTGTCCGACAAGGGGCCCAACCAAAATGGCGACGAAGATTATGAGTTTCATGCGGTTGTGCTGGAGTGGCTTTGGTGACGAAATCTTTACCGTGAATCCTTTGGCCCAAGGAGGTTCAAAGAGAGAAGGGTAATTTACTCTGGTTCAGAGTGATATTATAATTTCATTAAATTGTATTTTTGGATGTCTTTTGGGGGACTGAGATGAGTGAGATGTCGATACCAAAGGGCCCCTCGGTGTCGGCGGGGGCTGATACCATCAGAGGGAGTTGTTGGGATTACCAGTTCGTGCCGAGATCGATGACGGAAAGAATCGCCATTTGCGCGATCTTTCCTTCGATGTCGCCGACATCCTCGCTGGGTTCCGAGACGAAGGTCGGAATGACCCCTTTCATAGCGGAGAGCGAGAGTTGCCATGACACCAACGATACCTTCGGGGACCACTTTGCTCTGCGCACGCGCTCGCAAATACAGTGCGTGGATTTGCGTTCATCGATTTTGATTTTCAGGACTCTCTTCACGAGAGCCTTGCCAACGCCTGGCAAGGTTGTCGGAGAGCGTGAAGGAGCAATTTTATTCTAAAGTGAGTTACTTTATGAGGCTGCCTTTGGGGGGAGTGATCCAGGTGATGAGGGTCTTTTTGTTTGGACCGAGTTTGAGGTTTTCGATCGTGGCTTCGCCAGGCCCGTCAGCGACATCGAGACGGAGTTGGCAGAGCTTTTCAGGTGTTTTGATTTCGAGAGAGAATTCCTGGGTGTCCGGAGTGCTTTTCACCGGGAAGGCGACGCGGGTTCTTTTCGACAAGAGCGTTTTTTGAGCGGTGGTGAAGAAGAGTTCGCCGGTTCCTTGGAGCGAGGTGGTGAGATTGAAGGTCAGAAAGTAGGGGCCCTTGGGCAGATCCGGGGTATTACGAAGGTCCATCGCGATGCCGGGATCTTCTCCGGTGAAGGTGAGTGTGAGGGCCTTGCCATCCCGATTGAGGGTGGTATTTTTACGCGCGCGGATCGGTCGAGGGGAAGCGGGTTCGCTTTTACGACGACGGCGTGGGGGCGCTGACTTGGGAGGTTCGACGGAGTCGGAATAGGGGGTCCATTCACGATTGGTGCGCGGGGATTTAGGGGGAGTAATTTTAGGATTGGCGAGGCGTTCGGAGTGGAGGACCTCGCGGGACATCATTTGCCATTTTGCGACCATTTGCTTGAGGCGTTCCGGATATTTGCCGGCTAAGTTATCGCGCTCGGTGCGATCGTTGGCGAGGTTGTAGAGTTCCCATTCCTGGGACTTGAAACTGACAATTTTTCAGTCGCCCTGACGGAGGGCGTAGTCGCTCGCGAATTCAAAATGTAGAGGCTCCTTGCGTTCGAGTGTTTTGCCTTCGAGAAGTGGTCGAAGTGAAACCCCGGAGACGGGGCGGAGTTCGCGGGCGGGGTGCTTTTGGGGGTTGAGGCGAGATCGGCGAGCGTTGGGAGAACGTCGATGAGGTGGACGGGAGTGTGATCGATTGCACCGGGTTTGGTTTTGAGGCCGGCCGGCCACTAGACGATCCCGGGGCTGCTGATGCCTCCTTCATACTGGTTCTGTTTGTAGTAGCGGAAGGGTGAATTGCGAGCCCAGGTCCAGCCGGTTGAGTCCCCGAAGGAAATGTCGCCATTGGTGGGCTCGACATTCAGGAGCGGTTTTTTACGATCGTATGGAAAGGCTCCGTTATCGGAGACGAAGAGGATGAGAAGGCGAGACATGGCGATGAGGGTGTTGAATTATCTCCGGGAGGGAGTATGTACGCATGCTAACTCGCGGATAAGTTTTGCTTCGGGCTCTGGAAGTCCGCCGGTGAAGGCGAGCTTGCGAGGGTCTTCTTTGAAGAAGGTGGCATAGAAGACGCAGGCGGCCAGATAGGCCCCTTTTTCCGAGGGATGACTCCCGTCCTTGCGATAGAGAGCTAAGCCAAGTTTGGGGTCTTTTTGGCGCAAGGCGCTCCAGGTGTCACCGACGGGAGCGAGGGTGGCTTTGCAAGTCCGGGCAGCGCTCACGTAGCTTTTACTGAGTGCTTTCTGCATGGAGGCGAAGTCAGCGAACATTTTGGGGTTTTGTTGATCGCCATCGCGACGGCCCCAGGTCTGGTAGAAGACGGTTTGAGCACCCGATTGGTCGATGATTCGATCCAACGCGACGGCTGCCTTTTTGAAGCGATCGGGGAAGATTGCCGGGGTTTGGCTCTGATCTTGCAGGACGACGAAATCGAACTGACCGGTTCGGATTTTCGCAACGGTTGCTTTGTTCCCGAGATGGAAGGCAAGAGTTTTACCGCCGGGGGTGATGAAACTGAGTTGGGTTTTCGGATATGGGGACGCCTTAATAAGCTGGATGACTGCTTTGCGTATGCCTCCGGTGTAACTATTCCCTACGAACAGAATTTTTTTCGGTTCGGCTTTTTTAGAAACGGGTTTCTTGATCTGGCCAGCTGAAGTGGCGAAGGCACAAAAAGAGACGATGAGAATTACGAAGATCTTTTTTACGGACACGCCCGGTTCTAGCGTCTTTGGCAGGAGATCACAATCAAGATGAAGAGTGGGCAGATGAATGCTTTACTTTTGGAGCTATTCGAATTTTTTCTGAGCCTCATCGGGCCCCGGGCTGGCGTAGTTTGGGTCTTTGGCGCGGATATAAATCTCGCCATTCTCAAGAAGACGGATATCGAGTGGCACGATGGTGGTGCCGCGGTGGTTGATCGTTTGGGCGATTTCGGAAAGATCTCGTACTTTGATGCCCTCCGTGGAGAGCGGGGGCACGTTGGCATTGAAAAAAGCGGTGCACCACCACTTCCCATCACGGGTTTGAAAGGGGGTTCCGTGGCCGAGGAAGCGGCCGGCAAATTTTCTGGGGCCGTAGGGACCAGTGATCTCATCGGCAACAGAATAATAGAGGTTGTAAGAACCCTTGCGACCTTTATCGGTGGACCAAGCGGTGCCAAGGTGGACGAATTTAGGACCTATCCTGATCATGGTGGCGCCCTCGTGACCGCTGCGCTGGAGAGGGCTGCCCTCGGGACCCGGAAGGCTGCCGGAAGGATCGATACGGATCGGTTCGGCGCTGAATTTATGAAAGTCTTTGGCGAGGGGTTGGAACTTGGTGTTTTCCGAAAGCATCCACCAAGTGTCACTGAATTTAAAGAGAGCAGGATCGTGTTTTTGGCCGAGGTTCCCCCCCATGGGGTGCGTCCATGGTCCTTTGAGTTGGGAGCCTGCAGAGAGGGCGAAATTTGCCTTTTGTTTTGAGCAATGAACGAGCGCCCAGCGCTTCTTTTCGGGGATCCAGTGGACTTCGGGTGCCCAGATACGATTACCGGGTTTCTGATGGATGCTGTCCTTCAAGCTGAAAACCGGGCCAAGGTCCTGCCACTTGATCAGGTCTTGGGACTTCCAAACTCTCACGGTATTACCGACCGCGGAGATATCACCGAGCCCGATGTTGTAGGGATCGGTTTCTTCGCGTGGGTCTTCCTCGTTGATGGTGGTGCCAGTGAGGTAGTAGAAGTCATCGGGGCCAAGGGTAATGTAAGGGTCGCGGATCCAATCATTTTTGATAAAGAGGGCGCGGTCGTGGAACTTGAGTCCGACTTCGATGACCGCCGGGGCATCGACGGGGCGGACTGGCGCGACCTCTGCTTTGGGGATCGCGACGACTGCGATACCAGTTTCGGAGCCTTCCCTTTTGGCAATGAGTCCCGAATTTTCATGGATTTCCCGGAGAGTGGTGGCAGCAAGTTTTTGAACTCTGCGGTCGTAGGTAATGAGACCATTAATCTCGCCTTCGACATCGGTGGTCTGGGTGTAGATGCCGGCGGCGATCCCCTTCTTCCGGAGTTCAACAAGTTTCTCGATGGAAGTCTGGTAACGCTCGATCCACTCATCCTTATTTTTCGGAAGTCCGCCGTAGCCCCAATTGCGTGCAGTGGGGTTCCAGAGATGGTCTGCGACCGGGAAGCCGTGCCCCCCGAATTCCCCCACGACTTTGACGAAGGGCTCAAAGCGGCCGCCTTTTCCGAGGTCGAAGGGGAAGTCGGGGTGGGGGTATTGATGGTGATCGACGATGTCCCCGACGGGGAAAAAATTCCCGCCGGAGGCGATGTTAATTTGGCGGGTGGGGTCGTAGGCCGTGATCCATTTTCCGACTTCCAGGGTGCGGTGTTGTCCCCAGCGTTCGTTGAAGGGAACCCATTGCACGATGGCAGGATGATTGTGGAGGGTGTCGATCATGAGCCTGAGTTCGGTCATCCACTGGTTGTGGGCTTCGTCAGGCCAGATCGCTTCGGGTGGATTTGGAGTGAGGCGGGGCCACTGGGGGCTGATGGACTTGAATGTGTTCCCACCGGTGCCGGAGGAGACCTGATCCTGCCAGACGAGCATCCCCATGCGGTCGCAATGGGTGTAGTAGCGGCGGGGCTCGATTTTGATGTGCTTGCGGATGGTGTTGAAGCCAGCCTCTTTGAGAAATTGGATGTCAGAGATCATCGCGGCCTCGGAAGGCGGGGTGAGGAGACCATCAGGCCACCAGCCTTGGTCGAGGGTGCCGAAGTGAAAGAGGGGTTTTCCATTGAGGGAGAAACGGAGATGTCCGTCCTTGTCCCTGGCGACCGAAGTTTCACGGATTCCAAAGTAGGATGTGATCCGATCGACTTGATCCGATCCTTGCTCGACGATTTCGAGGTGGAGGTCGTAGAGGGCTGGGTGATCGGGTGACCAGAGATCCGGGTCTTCGATTTGGAGTTTGATTTCGCGGCCTGCGGTGTGGGAACTCATTTGCAGGGTTTCGCCCTTTTTTTTGATAATGGCGATGATGGAGCAGTGACCTAGTTTTGTGAGTTCTTTGGAGGTCGTAACGGGAGCATCAATCGTGATTTCCCCGCTGATCTTAGTGGTGATCTTGAGGGAGTGGAGAGAGGTCTCGGGGACTTCTTCGAGCCAGACTGTTTGCCAGATTCCAGAGACCGGAGTGTGCCAGATTCCATGAGGAGTGGAGACTTGTTTGCCGTGGAGTTGGTATTGGGTGTCGGTGGCGTCGAGGACCTTGACGGTGAGGGTGTTTTCGCCGGGTTTGAGGGCCGGAGTGATGTCGAAGAGGAAGGGGAGATTGCCGCCGGTGTTGCGGCCAAGGTGTTCGCCGTTGACCCAAACGGTGGAGTGATAATCGACGGCTTCGAAGTTGAGGAGGGTGCGGTTATTTCCGTTGGGTTGGTGGGTGAAGGTGCGTTGATACCAGAGAGCGTCGTCGGGGGTGATACTTTTTTGAACGCCAGAAAGTTGGGATTCGATGGCGAAGGGGACGAGGATTTTTCCGGCCCAGTCGGTGGGCTTGGCGGAGTCCTTTTTGGTGATGGCGTAGTTCCAAAAACCGTTCAGATTGGTCCAGTTTTCGCGGATGAGCTGGGGGCGGGGGTATTCCTGCCAGGCGTTTTCGGCTGTGATTTTCTGGCCCCATTCGGTGAGCATGGAGGCTTTGTTAGTCTCACGCGGAGGAGCGGAGGAGCGGAGGGTTTTGATGTTTTGGGAAATAACTTTCCCGTTGAAGGGGTTCGGGGCTTCGTAGTCGCCAGTGGCGGTGCGGTCGTCTTGGCCAAGGGATAGGCCGTCTTTGGGTTGGGTGAGGATGCCTTTGATGAAGTGGAGGGCGTAGCCATGTTCCTTTCCGCCTTGAGCGAGGACTACTCCTTGTGGGTCTTTTGCTTGGACGGTCGTTTGGATTATGAGGGAGCAGTTTTGGATCTCAGGAGATGTCAGGGGAACAGGTGGGATGCCCGTTTTGCGGTAGCCGGGTTCGGGGAGGATGTGGGGGGAGGCACCGACGCGCTTGGCCCAGGTGTTCCAGGCTTCCACGAGTTCGTCTTTGATGACGCCGTGGTTTTGGACGAGGTTACTTTGTTCAGATCGGTCTTCGGCAAGGTTGTAAAGTTCCCACGTGACTTCATCGGTTTGGCGTTTTCCCCAGACGAGTTTCCAGTCGCCTTTACGGAGGCCACGGGCTTCCTGGTGTTCGAAGGCGAGGACGCGCTCGGGGATCGCTTTGGGATCGGTGAGCGCGGGGAGGAGGGAGGTGCCTTCGACAGGCGTGATCTTGTCACCGTTGCGCTCGATAGGGTATTTTGCACCGGTGGCTTGAAGGATGGTCGGGACGATGTCGATGAGATGGGACGGGGTCTTGAGGTAGCCTTCGGTGGGTTTGATACCCTTGGGCCAGTGGAGGATGAGTGGGGAGGCAATGCCACCTTCGTGGCAGAAGTGCTTATACATGCTCAGTGGCGTGTTGCCGAGATTGGCCCAGCCGGATCCGTAGGAGGAATGAGTGCCCGCTTGGCCCACTTTGGCGAGTTCGTCGCCAGCATGAAGGGTCGTTTTACCGAGGCGGGAGCGGCCGTCGAATCCGAAGGGACCCCATTCGTAGCAGGCTCCGTTATCGGAGAGGAAAGCGATGAGGGTGTTGTCGAGTTCGCCATTTTTTTCGAGATCGGCGAGGATACGGCCGATACCTTGGTCAAGGTGTTCGACCATCGCGGCGAAGGTGGCCATGCGGCGGGCGAGGTCTTCGCGGCGGTTGGCGGGGAGGGAATCCCAGGTGGGATTGGGCATGCCGGAGAAACCATTGGCGATGTCGTCGCGATCGACGGGAACTTCCGACAGTGGTGGGAGCGTGGCATTGGGTCGGATGAGTTCGAGTTTCTTTTGGCGTTCGAAGCGCTCGGCGCGGAGGATGTCCCAGCCTTTGCGATACGTTTCCATGTGGCGGTCGATGGATTCTTTGGGGGCCTGGATCGGGAAGTGGGGGGAAGAGTGGGCGAGGTAAAGAAACCAGGGTTTTTCTTTGTCGGCGCGGGCTTGTTTTAGGAATTCGAGGGAGTAGTCGGTGAAAACGTCGGTGACGTAAAAGTCCTCTTTGACCGGAAGCTCGGGTTTTACGGTCTCGGGGAGTCGGACGTAATGGGCGGGGTCCCATTGGTCTTCGGAATGGGCCAGAAAGTTTTTGTAGCCGTAGTAATTTTGGAAACCGCGAGCGATGGGGCCGGGTTGGGCCATGTGCCATTTACCGACCATCCAGGTGGAGTAGCTGTCGTCGAGGAGCATCTCGGCGAGAGTTGCGCAGGTGGGAAGAAGGGCGCCTTTGTAGGCGAGGCCTTTGCCAGGAGGTTGTTTGGTTTGCGTGAAGGAACCGATGCCCGCCTGATGCGGATGGATCCCAGTGATGAGGGAAGCACGTGAAGGGCAGCAACGAGCACTGGTGTAGAAGGAGGAAAACTTGGCCCCTCCGGTGGCGAGACGGTCGAGGTTGGCGGTGGGAATTTCGCCGCCATAGCAAGAAAGGTCGGAGAAGCCGAGATCATCGGCGAGGATGAGGAGGACGTTTGGTTTTTCTGCGGCTTGGAGTGAGAGGGAAAAAAGGACCCAAACAAGAAGGTTTAATTTCATGGGGGGAGTCTGCCCGAAAAAAGGGAACGATTGAATCTCTATTCCAATTTGAAGTTGTAGGTCAGGAAAATACGGCGTGAGTCTGTCGCCGGGAGGGTCATGATTTTTTCATCGCTTGTCTGATTTTCTCGCCCCCAGTTTCGATGAATCTGAAGTCGGACCAGTTGAGGCTCATCGCACCGGTAGCTGAGTTGATAGCTGCCGGGAACTGCCTTGTGGAGGGCATACTCGGAGAGACCGGTCGCTTGAG
>JBLIDI010000021.1:0-23396 GCA_047634075.1 Akkermansiaceae bacterium | reverse complement strand
GGATACTTTCGCCGTCTCTGTTCGTTGTGGGATTGCTGATCTTATGATTCAGGAGTTCGCGGACCCGCAGAAGCTTGGCATCGCGAGCCGGAGAAACGGGAGCGGAGTGATCAAGGAGTTGTTGCAGCCTGATGCGGTCCTCACTCACGGCGGCTTTCCATTCCGGAAGCTTGATGTGGGAGAGGTTGATTTTATTTTTCGCACCAGTCTCGATTTTTTCGCGGTCAACATCGAGATCTTCAAGTTCCTCGTCGGTGAGTGCTCCAAAATCGATCTCGTCATTGGCGTTGTCGAGACTTTGGAAGGCCGTGATTTTACCGATAAGATGATCGGTCTTTTCGAGAGTCCGCTGGATGGTGTCTCGGAAGGAGCTGATGGAGCTTTCCAGACGCTTCAGGAAATTGACCTTCATCATGGAGATGAGGATTCGTTCCCGGCCTTCCTGAGTGAAATTACCAATTCGTTGATCGTATCGCTCCTGAACATCCAAGGGCAGATTGTCCTTCAGGGAATGGGTCGGGTGGTAGAGGCTTAGTGAGAGTTGGCCGATGAGGTCGTCGATTCGCTCGAAGGTTGGGAATTCTCCTTTTGTGTCGATGAGGGGATATTCCGATTGTGGCTTGTTGCGCTTTGGAAAGCCGCCAAGAGCCTCCAGTTCGTGAGAGTAGTAGCGTTTGATTTGACTGCGCGATCGGGCAATCGTCAGGCCATCTAAAAGGCGGAAGAAGTCGCTTCCCAACTCGTGGATGAGATCTTTGGCCTTGCGAAGCTCGGGCTTTTTCTTTGTCCAATCAGTGAACTTCCTTTGAGCCTGGCGACAGGTCTCTTTGACGCTGGAAACGCCCAGTGTTTCGGCAAAGGCATCGTCATAGCCATCTGGATCACGAGAAACATCTCCACCCGCAATTAGGGAAATCTGATTTCGGAGATCAGAAATACTGTTGTTGACTGGAGTGGCGGAGAGGAGGAGCACTTTCGTCTTACTTCCGGCCTGAATAATGTCCTCCATGAGAACCTGATAACGGGGCCGGCGGATCTCGCCGTCTTCATCGGGAGTTCCGACACTGTTGTTTCGGAAATTGTGGGATTCATCTATGACTACGAGGTCGTAGGCATCCCAGCGGAAGTCAGCGAGGGTGCGACCATCGGACTCTCCACTCGTTCTGCCAAGGTCGGTGTGCGCCATGAGGCGGAAGTCGAGCTTGTCTTCCTGAATGGGGCAAAGGCGATGGTCGGCTCGGTAGATCTCCCAGTTCTGGTGGAGTTTTTTGGGACAGAGAACAAGGACGTTCTTGTTGAGGGATTCGTAGGCCTTGATGACGGCCAAAGCTTCATAAGTTTTGCCCAAGCCGACGCTGTCAGCAAGAACACATCCTCCGAAGTCACGAAGCTTGTTGAGGATGCCTTTGACCCCGTCTTTTTGGAATGAAAAGAGGCTTTCCCAGATCGCTGAATCGAGGAGGTTTGTCTTCTGCAATGCCTCGTCGCCTGCTTCTTCGCGGTCCAGTTCATCACCGAAGATACGGAAGAGGGTCAGGAAGTAGATGAATTGAGGCGAGTGATGGTCGTAGATTCGGCGCAGGTAAGTCAGGACCTCATTCTTGACGTCTTTCGTAAGGGCATGATCGTTCCAAACCTCATTGAACCAGGACAATAGTTCTTCACGGTCACGGTCCGAGTCGACGACCAAGTTCAGCTCGATATTCCCGCCGTCCGGGTGGAGTCCAAGTCCGGGAATGGTGAAGTTGGAACTCCCGAGGATGGCGCGGGAGGCGTTGATGTTTTTGATGTGGTAGGCCTTCCCGTGTAGGAAGCCCGGACGGACGATGGACCGGATCTCGACCATTTGCTCAATCCACTCGGCACAAGCCTTGGCATCAGAGTTGAGCCTCAGTGCTTCAGAGGAGAGTCCGGTGGATTGTAAGGTAACAGGGGGAGCTGTTTGTTTTTTAGCGATGCCTGCGATGAAAGTCGGCTCTCCGAAGAGAAAACGGAGATGATCCGCTGATTCCAACTCAGTCCGGAGTGCTGCGAAGGCATTGACGGTGAAGTAAGCTGAAACAAAGGAGAGTTCTGTCCCTTCCTTAATTTCATTTCGAAGGAAATCAGCGACAGTGCCGCGATTTGGGCGGTTGTCTACAAGGGAAGATTTGTTCAAAATAATGTATGAAGGTGAGTGGTTTGCCCCTTAAGGGAGAGCTGGATCATCGGCTTTTCCAGCTAGGTTTTTCGTTGAACATTCAGACGTTTTCAAAGCGGTCGCCAAGGTCACGGTTGTTGAGGGATTCTTCGCGGAATTCAGCGAGGATGTCGTGGATCGATACTTGGTCGGGCATGAGGGGCCGTCATTGAAAATGATTCAAGAGAGGAAGGGAATGACAATTGATATTTAGAGTCGTGTCGCTACGTGCTTCTTTGTGCAGAGACGTTTATTTGACGTGCAGGTAAAGGCGGTGAAGGGATAGAAATTAAGGTCAAAAGAGTTTTTTCTGAGCGAGTTTCTACAGTCCATAAAAAGGGAGCTGATTTGCGGCTAAGAGAGATCAGTCAAGGCCGTGGGGTTTCTCTTGGGCTTGGAGGCCTGCTATGATCCAGCGTTGCCGGACTGCGTAGGGTGCCCATCTTGCTCGTTCGCTTCCCAGTCGGTGGAGGATGTCCCATACCTCGGTCGCATTCTGTGCGAAGAAGCGGTGGATGTTTACTAGCCTTTCGAGCTTGGCGAATTGCCACGCGATGGCGGCTTTGACCTCGGGGCGTTTGAGGAGACGGCTCAGAGGAGCGGGCAGCTGCTTTGCTGTAGCAAGATGGATACGCTTTCATGTAGGCAGTCCATGCACGGCGTTTGAATCCGAAAAGGCCTGTGCCTGGCCCAAAGTCACCCATGGCATACCAAAAGGGGAAGTCCCATTCCTTTGTCCTGATGCGTAGGCCTAGGCTGGAACGGCTGGGTAAGAGTTTCGTCGGATGAGTTTTGCTAACATTTCGAGCATCGGGAGAGTTTTTGCAGTCCCTAAAAGGGGATTTTTCTGAGGCCGTAAAAGAGGATGATTTGGGATCATGAGGAAGCATGACCCACTTGGACGGTCTCCCGGTTGAGGGTTTACGTGATTCGGTGGTGACGAATTTCTTTTCCTCGGCTTGGTCGATCTCCCACCACTCCACACCATTGAGCCGGTTGAGGTCCCGTGCCTTCATCTCTCCACCCCGGCGAGTGAGGGCACGGAGAAGGATTGAGAGTCGTTCGCAGGATCAGGTGAGTGGCGGCAAGAGCCCTCACTGGTCACATATGGCGCCAAATCCGAAGGATGCCGAATAGCCAAAGGAAGCCCATGCTCAGTATCTGAAGGAGCTTGATCAAATGATATCAGTCTTGGAGTGTCATCCTTCGATTGTGGTTTGGGTGCCTTTTAATGAAGCATGGGGTCAGCACAACACGATGGAGGTTGGTGAGTGGGCGGTGAAGCGTGATCCGACCCGCTTGATTAATACGGCGAGTGGGGGGAATTTTTGGCCTGTGGGCGATATTGCCGATGAGCACAGTTATCCTCACCCGGCGTTTCCGTTTGACCCGAAACGCTTTCGTGATTTCGTGAAAGTGGTGGGTGGATTTGGTGGCCACGGACTGCCCGTGAAAGGTCACCTTTGGAGTACCGAGGCCAACAATTGGGGCTATGGTGGTTTGCCCAAGAATGACTACGAATACAAAGGGCGCTATGTGGAGTCGCTTCGAATTCTTAAGGAGTTGAAGGCGAAGGGAATTGCCGGGGCGGTGTATACCCAGACGACGGATGTCGAAGGGGAGATTAACGGGCTCATGACCTATGACCGCAAGAGGATCAAGATCCCAGCGGTGGAGTTGAAGACGCTCCACGAGGGATTGGTGGAGTGAGCCGCGTTGCTCGCTGAGCAGTCCGTAATCTTGGCGGTGGAGGGACCCCGGAGGGCCGCTCCCACGTGCTCTTTAGCTTAGGATGTCCTTGACGACTTTGGCGGGTTTGACGCCGGTGAGCTTTTGGTCGAGGCCCATGAAGGGGAAGGTGAGGCGGTCGTGGTTGATGCCGAGTTGGTGGAGGATGGTGGCGTTGAAGTCTTGCACGGGGACTTCGTCTTTGACGACGTTGTAGGAGTATTCGTCGGTTTCGCCGTAGGTGGTGCCGCCTTTGATGCCGCCGCCGGCCATCCAGGTCGAGAAGCATTTGGGGTGGTGGTCGCGGCCGTAGTTGTCGCGTTCCAGTTTCCCTTGGCAGTAGGTGGTGCGGCCGAACTCTCCGGCGAAGACCACGAGGGTGTCATCGAGCATGCCGCGTTGTTTGAGGTCATTAATGAGGCCGGCGCAGGGTTGGTCGACGTCGTAGGCTTGTCCTCGTACTTTTTTGGGAAGGCTGACGTGGTGGTCCCAGCCGCGGTGGAAGAGCTGGATGAAACGGACGCCACGCTCGGCCATGCGGCGGGCGAGGAGACAGTTGCGGGCGAAGGAACCGGACTTCGTGACTTCGGGGCCGTAGAGCTTTTCGTTGGTGGTTTCGTTCTCGCCGGTGAGATCGGTGAGCTCGGGAACGGAGGCCTGCATGCGGAAGGCCATCTCTTGCTGGGCGATGGTGGTTTGGATTTCGGGGTCGCCGATTTTGGCCATTTGTTCTTCGTTGAGCTTGGTGACGAGATCGAGCATCTTGTGGCGGGTTTCGCGGGTGACCTTGTCGGGATTGGAGAGGAAGAGGACGGGGTCACCCGCGGGTTGGAAGGGGACGCCTTGGTGTTTCGAGGGCAGGAAGCCGGAGCCCCAGAGGCGGGAGTAGAGTCCTTGGACGTTTTGTTTGTCACCGGACCAGAAAGCGGAGTTGAGGACGATGAAGTCGGGGAGGTTTTCGTTCATGCGGCCGAGGCCGTAGGAGAGCCAAGCGCCCATCGAGGCTTTACCGGGGATTTCGGTGCCAGTGCAGAAGAGGGTTTTGCCGGGGTCGTGGTTGATGGCGGTGGTGGAAGTGGACTTGATGAGGGCGAGGTGATCAGCGACAGAACCGAGGTGGGGGAGGACCTCGGAGAGGTGCATGCCGCTTTGTCCATGGGGGTTGAATTGAAACATGGAGGGGGCAACGATCTTGTCGCGCCCCTTGGTCATGGCGGTGACACGCTGGCCTTTGGTGACGGATTCGGGGAGGGGTTCTTTGAAGCGCTTGTGGAGGTCGGGCTTGTAGTCAAAGAGGTCGAGCTGGGAGGGGGCTCCGGCCATGAAGAGGAAGATGACGCGTTTGGCAGGGGCTTTGGGAAGCAGGTAGCCGTGTCCATTCAAACCTCCGGCGGCCCCGGCGATAAGGTTTCCGAGGACGGTAGTACCGAGGCCCATGCCGGTGGTGTTGAGGAATTGGCGGCGTGTCTGTGAGTCGAACATGAGAGGTGAGATTTGAACAGTGAGATCTGAGCTTTGAAGGCTGGGTTGAGGGGATTTGAGCGCCGAACGTCGAACGCCCAGTTTCGAATTTCGAACTTCGAAGGGTGGGTTGAGGGGGGGCCAAAAGCGGGAGCTTTTGGCTATGGTTTGTTTTTGAAGGAGTCTTGGTTGAGGAGGGTGTGGACGATCATGGTCCAGGCGAAGTGGTCGTCGGCTTCTTCGCGGAAGGTGACGAGGCCTTGCTTGAGAAGGTCCAAGGTTTCTTTGCCGGGGAGTTGGGCCGTGATGGTTTCGTGAAGTCTCGTGAGTTTTTCGTCTTCGGTGCCGGGTTCGGCGATGACGGCCGTTGCTTTCTTCTGGGCCGCTTTGAAGTATTCGGGCTCGTTCATTAAGAGGAGCGCCTGGAGAGGGGTGTTGGTGCGCTCGCGGCGGGCGATACAGGCATCGCGGCTGGGGGCGTCGAAGATCGTCATTTGGGGTGGGGCGAGTCCACGCTTCCAGAAGGTGTAGAGGGAGCGGCGGCGGTCGAGGGGGGCGGGGTCGGGCGTGAAGGAGTTGGGGTAGGAGGACGGGAGGGCGACCATTTTCCAGATGCCGGCAGGTTGCGGGGTTTTGATGGAACGGCCTCCCATGTCTTGGTTGAGGACGCCGGTGACGGCGAGGAGTTGGTCGCGGATGACTTCGGAGTCGAGACGGGTGCGGGAGCCGCGGGCGAGGAGGCGGTTCTCGGGGTCGGTTTCGAAGTCGACCGAGGTCGCGGCGGAGGATTGTTGGTAGGTTTGGGAGAGGACGATGGCGGTCACGAGTTTTTTGACGTCCCAGCCGGAGTCTATGAATTGCAGGGTGAGGTGGTCGAGGAGTTTGGGGTGGGAGGGCCACATGCCTTGGGCTCCGAAGTCTTCGGATGTTTTGACGAGGCCGGTGCCGAAAAACTGTTGCCAGAAGCGATTGACGGCGACGCGGGCGGTGAGGGGGTTTTCTTTTTCGACAAGCCAGTTGGCGAGGTCCATGCGTGAGGGGATGTTGCCGGATTTTTTGAGTGGGGGGAGGAAGTGCGGGGTGTTGCGGGTCACTTCAGGGCCCAGTTGGTCGTAGTTTCCACGGACGCGGATGTGGGTTTTCTTGGGCTCGGCACGTTCGCGCATGACCATGGCACCGCGGACTTGGTGGAGGTAGTTGGAGCGTTGCTTTTGGAGATCGGCGAGTTGTTTTTCAGCTTCGGTGATCTGGGGCTCGAGGTTTTCTTGGGGAGAGGGAGTTTGGTTTGGATCGACCGGGGGAGTTGGATCGAGAGTGGCCTGTTCTTCTTTCAAGGAGGCGATCAGTGCCTGAGTTGATTTTATGCGGGTGTCAAAGTCGGCGAGTTTCGTCTCTTGTTCTTCGGTGGGAACGTCAATGTAAGGAGGTTGAAGCCCCCGGTAGAAGTCGGAGCCTCCTCGTCCTCCGGTTTCGGGGTCGCCGTCGAAGTTGTTGAAGAAGGCATACATTTGGTAGAAGTCCTTCTGGGTGATGGGGTCGTATTTATGGTCGTGGCAGACGGCGCAGCCCAGGGTGAGGCCCATGAAGGCGGTGCCGACGGCGGAGACGCGGTCGACGACGTTTTTGAAGTGGGATTCCTCGGGGAGGGCGGTGCCGCGGTCGATGATGAGGTGGAGGCGGTTGAAGCCGGAGGCTATGAGTTGTTCCTCGGTGGGTTTTTCGTAGAGGTCGCCCGCGATTTGGTATTTGGTGAACTGATCGTAGGGGAGGTTTTTATTGAAGGCTTGGATGATCCAGTCGCGGTAGGGTGAGTGATCGCGGAAGTGGTCGTGGTGGTTGCCGTTGGTGTCGGCTACGCGGACGAGGTCGAGCCAGAATTTGGCCATGTGTTCGCCGTAGGCGGGCTTGGTGGTGAGGCCGTTGACGAGGTTTTGGTAGGCGTCGGGTGAGGAGTCATCGAGGTAGGTTTTAATTTCTGTGAGAGTGGGCGGGAGGCCGGTGAGGTCGAGGGAGAGGCGCCGGATGAGGGTGCGTTTGTCGGCGCGCGATTTTGGTTGTTTCCCTTTGTCTTCGATCTTGGCGAGGGTGAATCGATCGATGTCGGACCTGAGCCAGGCGGCTTTTTTGACGTCGGGAGGAGTTTGTTTTTTGGCGGGGACAAAGGCCCAGAATTCTTCGTATTTGGCTCCCTGCTCGATCCACTGCTTGAGGAGTTCTTTCTCGCCTGAGGTGAGTGGTTTGGCATGGCCATCGCGGGGTGGCATGGGGTCGTCAGCGTCGGTGATGCGAAGCCAGGCTTCGGAGTCAGTGAGGGAGCCGGGTTTGATCGGGGTGATGCCGTCTTTGAGAGCGTAAGCACCGGCGGGGGTATCGAGGCGGAGACCGGCCTTGCGGCTGGGTTTGCCCTTGGCGTCGACACCGTCGTCGGGTCCGTGGCAGACGATGCATTTCGACGAAAGAATGGGGCGGATGTCCTGATTAAAGGAGATTTCCGACTTGGCGAGCAAAGCCGGAGTGGCAAGAAGGAGAAAGAAGCGGTGGAGCATGGTGAAAGAAAGGGAATTGCCCTTTACGGTAAAGGAATGATGACAAATGCCAAGGGGAGTTGTTTTAGAATACGCCGAGAGGTGAGCATTGTTTCACCGTCTCGTTCCCTCTCGACGGTCGCAAGAATTGGGTTAAGGGCCTCCTTGAGCGTGTCAAGTTGCTGGTCTGCGATTTTGTTCCCGGGATTGATCTCGAGAACGGTTTGGGAGCTTGCGATGGCCTTCTCCCTATCGCCGGGCTTTTGGCGGAGGTATCCGAGCGCAAGGTGAGCGGCATGAAGCGAGCATCCAAGCCCATTGCTTTCTCGAGAGTCCTGAAAGCCTGTGTTGATATTTTTCGGCGAAGGCCCGCTCTTCAGGGTGAGTGCGATGGCTCTGGAGCCGAAGAAAATTAGGTGCCATTCGTTCGGCTCATCTTAGCAACGAAAGGGCACCTTTTAGGTCCGTCGATCCCCGTGAGAAGCCAAGCAAGAGTTTTGCCGCTGAAAGGAAGAAGGGCGGTGTTGCCGGTCTTCCTTCATGGAGGACGGAAAGATAAATTGAGGCCCCGTCTGATTTTTGAGCAGGGCCTTTTAGGCGGTATCAGCCTTGATCTTTTTCTATCAGCGCGAAGAAGCGCTTCGGGCTGTTGGCCGTGACGTTCGTAAGCGTGTTACCGGGAATATCTCGAAATTCTTTGTAAACATCCCATTCGATAACGGGAGTCGAGAGATCAGCTGAGCTGACCAAGTCGTAGACTTTCCCTTCCGTGCTTTCCCAACTGAAATCGAAGTTGGTTCCATTTGGAGTGATTTGAAGCACCAGGAATTCAGGCCCCGCACCTGCCGGGATACCGGAGAACTGGATTTCCGCCAAGCCACCATGATCGTTCCCGTTGTTGTGGTTCGATGAGCCACCATCAATGCGGACCAGGCGGGCGTTGCTTAACAGGCCAGGGTTGGTGACACCGGATAAATCGATGTCGAAACCAAGGTATTCAGCATCAGTTGATGCTTGTGGAAACAGGAATCCGCCACCGTCGTCATGGATACCTGAGCCATTTGTGGTGAGTTTGACAAGATTGGCCTCATTATCATCTGGCGAGACGAAGATCTCGACATTGCTTAGCCCGCGACCGCTACAACAGCCTTCGCGAAAGTTCCATACGTGGATCAAATCGAGATCATAATTGCTCTCCAAGTCCACCGTAAGTTGCCATTCGGTGATATCGCCGGACCATCCGGTCCACCAGTTCGCATTCGTTTCTTGTCGGTGTGACCCGGTGAGTGAGGGGACATCACCGGGTAACCCCGCACCACTGATGGCGTTTCCCGGATTCATATCGGCGTTTAAGCCTACGGTGGCGCTTTCAATCGTGATGCCCGTGATCAACTCTGCGTGGGCGGCAGTTGCGGTCAGGAACAGGGCGGAAAAGAGAAGGGAGTTGATTTTCATGAAAGGAAAGGGTCTTTACAGTGGAGGTTCGAGCAGGGTTAAGCAGTTGGTATACCGATATCTAAGTTACGCCATTATATTTTCGAAGTTTGCGGCATTCAAAAGCTCATAGGTTTCCTTTTTCTGGGGCAAAAAAAACCACTCGTCTTTCAACGAGCGATTTTGGAAAGAGATTCAATGATTGTTCAAGATATCGCTCACGCGTTACGACGGCGACGCATCATGAAACCGACGATGCCAAGGAGCCCAAGGGTCGCGGAAGCAGGTTCAGGGATAGCGCGGCTGCCGAACTGGATTTCCGCCAAGCCACCATGATCAGTACCGCCGTTGTGGTTAAATGAGCCCCCATCGATGCGGACCAAGCGGGCGTTGCTTAACAAGGCCGAGTTAGTGACACCGGACAAATCGAGGCTGAAACCAAGGTATTCAGCATCTGTTGATGCTTGTGGAAATAGGAAGCCACCATCGTTGTCATGGGTGCCAAAACCATCTGTGGTGAGTTTGACAAGATTGGCCTCATTATCATCAGGTGAGACGAAGATCTCGACATTGCTCAGCCCGCGACCGGTGCAACAGCCCTCGCGAAAGTTCCATATCTGGATCACTTCAACGTCATAACTGTCCTCTAAGTCCACCGTGAGTTGCCATTCGGTGACATCACCGCTCCACCCGGTCCACCAGTTCGAATTCGTTTCTAGTCGGTGTGACCCAGTGAGAGAAGGGACATCGCCTGGCAAGCCAGCACCACTGATGGCCTTTTCCGGACCCATGTCTGCGTTTAAGCCTACGGTGGAGCTCTCAATCGTGGTGCCCGAGATCAGGGTCGCGCCGGGCGATACTGCGGTGAGGGCGAGGCTTGTCGCCGCGACAAGCGCGTAGGACATAGCGTTCATTTTTCCTGTGATTTTCATAGTATGTTTTATCGACACACGAATTTTCACCAAGGGGTATGGGGTCGGCAAGCACATTTTTTTAACGGCAGAATTTCCTTGGCGATTAATTCGCGCTAGTCATCAGGCGTCCGTTGGGCTCCCCGGGATGCCCGGCAAAGAGGCCGCGACATCAGGGTAATTCAGCGATTTCCGAGAGCGCCGGAGACGCGGAGAGAAGGCCGGCGGGGATGGCGCAACGCGCGGCCTCACCGGATCATAGATACTCCCCATGCAAGCGCCCGCTAGGGGCGCTTGCATGAATTGATCACCGCTTCCAAGCCGTCTGCGCTTCGCCGCGGACATTGGTGTGAAAAATTCTTTTCTACGATGACCTTCCCAAAAACGAGCGTCGCTTTTCGGGTTTTGCGCCCTTCGAAATCGGTTTTCCGGGGGATTTTTTTCTCTCGCTGATTCCCCAATTTAATTTTCATTCGATCAGTGAAAATTATTCCTGTCCTATCTCGGTGTTTTATCGAGCTGGGCGAGCTTGCGAGAGCGTGGTTGGAAGAGTTCCTTGCGCGAGTAGGAACTCGCAGATTCCAGCAACAAGCGACGAAAGCCGCAGCGCGATCTCACAGGGCTTAACCCTTCTTTGCCTTGGAGATGGACCTTTTCCACTGCCCACGCGGCATCATTCCGGGATTCCCGATGGGTCACGCTTTCGCCTGTCTCCCCTACTCGTTGATGCGCACCAACGAATCCACGGCGACTGGCTTCAGCTTGGACACCTTTCCAGACGGCCAGCGCACCGCGAGTTCCTGCAGCTCTTCTCCCTCGGCGAGCGTGACTCGGATCCGCTCCGAGTTCTGGGCCGCCAGGCCCTCCCCAATCGACCTCCGGAAGGCGCGCGTGCGCCGGTCCGTCACCGCCATCAAAACCGCCCCCACGCCGTCGCGATTGCTCTGCCCGGTCGAGGGGGCCGATCCGGTATGGCTTCCGCGCAGGATCACCTCCACCACCCGTCCTGTTCCGCCGAGCTCCCCAAAGCGGTTCCGGAAGAAGCGCAGACGCGGGCCGTTGCAGCTGGCGAGGGCGATGTCGACCCAGCCGTCTTGGTCGAAGTCCAACAGCGCGAAGGACCGGGCGTCCTCCGTGCAGTCCACGCCGCTCACGAGGCTGCGCCCCACGAATCCGTCCGCTCCACCCATCACGAGCCGGTTGCGCTCGTTTCCACTGAATGAATTGCTCTTGAATGCCGCCCCTCCTTCCGGCACCCGCATCCTGAAATCCAGTAAGGGGGATTTCCAATGCTCGGAATCGCGGAACTCGCGGCTCTGTCTCTGATCCTTGAGCACGACCGTGCTCCAGAAGCATGCTCACAAGTCTACCTCGGTTGCGACCTCCTTGGGCGCGGTGTAGAAGCCACTTGGCACGTAGAGATCGAGCCATCCGTCGTTGTTGAAATCAGCGAACTGGCCCCCGAGAGCCCAGCCCACCTTTGTCTCCGGCGCGTCCGCCTCGCTCACGAGCCGGAACACGCCGCCATCGTTGCGGTAAAGGAAGTTCCCCCGCGCCGCCACCAGGATGCGCGGATCGGTGTTCTCGAAGGCTGGAACGATACGGTTGCCAGCCTTCGAATACATATTCGATACGAAGAGGTCGAGGTCCCCGTCGTTGTCATAGTCTCCGCAGGAGGCTCCCATCCCGTAGGCCATCTTCACGTCCGGGAAGACCTCTGCAAAGGCTTCGACCAGCACCGGCTCGGACGCGCCCCGCGGGGTGTCGTTACGCAAATAGCTGTCCGGGCCGAAGTCGTTGCAGACGTAGAGGTCCTCATCGCCGTCATTGTCCGCGTCGAACCAGAGCGGCTGGTAGCTTTTGCGCCAGAGTTCTACGACTTCCCCGCCCGCCCGCTCGAGCCGGCCACCACCTCGGTTCATCAACAGCACGTTCGGAAAGCCCCGCTCATTGAGAAACGGAGCGCTGTCAGTACGGAGGATGTGCGCGAACTTTCTGATCTGCTCCGGGTTCAAGACCTCAGGATTGATGTCTTTGACTCGGGCAATCGGGCTGTTGTAGGTTGATAAATACACGTCGAGGAGCCCGTCTCCGTTGACGTCGGCGACCGCCATGCTGGAGACCACGAACAGAGTTCCCAAATCAGTCGCGGTGGCAGTGACATCCGTGAACTGGCCGCCGTCGTTGCGATAGTATTGGGTCGGCTCGAAACTCCGGGCTAAGAGTGCGTCGGGGTCGCCGTCATTGTCGAAATCAGCGAATACCGCGGCGGTGACATGGCTGTCGACTGTCAGGCCGGACTGCGCCGCCACTTCCTCATAGGTCCCGTCGCCGCAGTTGCGGAACAACTGGGGCGGCACCCATCGCGCCGAGAGGAAGAAGTCCTCGTGTCCATCGCTGTCGAAATCCATCACGCTGACCGTAGGATATTGGAGGCCGCTCACGATATCCGGAGACGAGGTCACCCGGAACCGGCCGACCTTTGCGGTCTCGCCCGCAAAGGTCTTGCGTAGGACTTCTTCTTGAAAGGAGGTACGTGCGGTCGCCAAGGCATCGGCGTCGGGAATCAGACGGTCGAGGACCTCCTCGAACAAGGGCTGAGGAGAGTGATCGGTCGCAAATTCCAGCGGCTCCCACTTGATGAGTTTCCAGCTGTCTTCCGTCTCGTTGCTCTTCCTCCAAAAGAGCTTCTGTTTTGCCGTCACCCCTACGATCGCCCCGTCCTCTCCTCGGCGGACTCCCTCGAACTGGGTCTTCATCTCGAAGCCCCCGTCTTGAAAGGACGCGGAGAGGGTCCCAAATGAGGCATGCGTCCAAAGGTGGCTCGGCTCCAAGTGCTGCCACGGTGCCACGGACGCCTCTCCCGCCACCGCCTCCGGAAGATCGTCGCGGGATCCGCGTACCATCGAGGCCCCCAAGGCGCGCAGCTTAGGCGTCAGCTTCTGCACGAGTTCCTCCGAGGCGATCATCTGCTTGATCCGGGCCTCGGTCGATAGCTCCGGAGGAGACGGCTTCGGCGCAGGCGGCTTTTCCTCCGAGCAAGCAAGCAACCCCAGCAGGATCCCCGAGCCGAGGCCCTGCAAGAGCGTTACGAAGAAAGATCGGGGCCATCTGGGCCCCCTCGTGGAAAAGTCAATGGGCATGATTTCAAGAGCTCGCTTGGATAAGGCGGCAGTGTGGAGGTGCCGAAATCGCTGTCAAGAGATCCGTGAAGAAGCAAAGAAGAACCTCACAAATAATCATGGAAAACCACGACCACTGAGGGAACCGGCTCATCACTATTTCCCTTCGGGCGCGGCTGCTAGGGATTTGCTCATGGCGGGAGGATCGTGACGTCGCCGTTGAGCCAACCGAAGAAGAGGAATGGAGGGGAGGAATGGAGGTTGGGGGGAAAGAGGGGCGGAGACGGTGGTTTGGTGTGTGGGTTTCTTTATGGGCGGGAAGGGTTTGTTTTTTTGACGGGGACGAAGGCCCAGAAGTCTCTGTATTTGGAGCCTTGTTCGATCCACGGTTTGAGGAGTTCTTTTTGGTCGGAAGTGAGGAGTTTGGCATGGCCACCGGTCGGCGGCAGGGAGTGTCAGTGGTGGGGATGCGTCCGAGCGCGCCAGACGATGATCTGTGATTCTCTTTGGCACAAATGGTGTTAGAATTCAGTCATGCGATGGTCATTGTCTCTGCCAATTCTAGGTTTACTCACTTTTCCTCTCTTTGCTGATTGGCCTCATTTTATGGGCGCCGGTTTTGATAACAGTGAGGCGGATGGGAAGGTCTTGCAAAGCTTCCCTGAATCAGGGCCGCGGGTGCTCTGGGAAGTCGATGTGAATGCCGGGTTTGGAGGCGCGGCGATCGTGGGAGACGAGGTTTTTCATCTCGATCGGGTTGATCAGGAATTTGATATTCTTTACTGCCTTGATTTGAAGACCGGTAAGGAGAAGTGGAGTTGGAAGAAGGCGGTGCCGGGGCGGATTTCCCATCCGGGAGCACGCGGCGTGCCGACGGTGACGGATGATGCCGTCTATGTGACGAGTGGATTTGGTGGGGTGTATTGCATTGACCGAAAGACGCAGAAGGAGCGCTGGGTGGTTGAGATGGCGAAGCGGTTCGACGCGGAGCCGCCGAGGTTTGGATGGGCGGGGCATCCGATTGTGAAGGACGGACTTTGCTACCTCGCTCCGCTTGGGGAAAAGGTCGGGTTGGCCGCGCTGGATGCCAAGACCGGGAAGACGATCTGGACAAGTGAAACGGTGGGTAACTCGCATTCCTCGCCGCTCTTGATGTCGGTTTTAGGGAAGGAAGTGCTGGTGATGCCGGGTGATTTTGGAAGGGAAGAGTTGGTGATTTTAGGAGTGGCTCCAAAGACGGGGAAGACGGTCTTTCGATACACCGAAGATTTTGGTTCCGGGATTTTTAATGCAATCCCGAATTTGCTGATGCTGGGGGAAGATCGGGCAATCTTTACCGGGGGATATCGAAAAGGGACTTGGCTGCTCCGCTTCGAAAAAGAGGGGGATAAGATGAAGGTCGAGAAGGTGGGGAAACTTGCTTACGGTGCGAAATTTCACGCTCCTTTGGTGATCGGGGGGAGCCTTTATATGACTGCTGATAAGGCGCGCGGGAAGGATATGACTGGCTTAGTGAGTTTGTCTCCCACCGGCGAGACGAACTGGGGGACCGGCAAGGAGCCTCAACTCAATGGCGGGTCGCTCATCAATGTGGGAGGGACGATCATCAGCCAGGATGGCGACACTGGTGAACTCAGGTTGATCAAAGCGGGGAAGAAATATCTCGAGCTGGGTAAGGCCAAGGTGTTTTCGAAAAAGACGGGCAAGGAACTCTGGGCACCGATGGCTTTTTCGGATGGGAAATTGGTGATGCGGAGTCAGTATCAATTGATCTGCGTCGATCTTGGGCTGGAGTGAGATCGGGGGGCGGAGTCTGTGGGGGGTGAGCGAAACGGGCCGCTTCACGATTGCTTGACTCGATGTTTCATTCTCCCGCTCCGCCACCGAGCGTCGGCCTGCGGGGATGCCTTTTGGTGATTGTTCACGCTTGGCTTGGCCCTGGAGTCTCCGCCGCCCGACCCCTAGGCGATGCTAGGGGCAACGGTAGGTCGCACCTTTGGTGCTTGGGAACCGTGCACAAAAAAACCCAGAGGCGGCCCTGGGTTTTTGTTTTGGAGACGTTTTGGTTCCCCGGATCTAAGCGAGGATCGCGGTGATGGGCTTGCCGGTTTTACCACCCATTTTGAAGGGGCGCCTGCTGGGGGAGAGGAGCACTTGGTCGTATTGGAGTCCCATCGCGGCCGCGATGGTGGCGTTGAAGTCGGCGGCGCTGGTTTTCTCGGTGATGACGTTCGAGGCCGTTTTGTCGGTCTCGCCATAAACGGTGCCTCCCTTGATGCCCGCTCCGGCGAGGGCGAATGAGAAGGCTTTCGGAAAGTGATTCCGACCGGCGTCGGCGTCGATCTTGGGCGTGCGGCCAAACTCGGTGGCGATGACGACCAAGGTGCTTTCCAAGAGACCACGTTGTTCGAGGTCGGTCAGGAGGGCGGCGTAAGCTTGGTCGAGGACGGGAAGCTTTTCGTCCGCCTTAGTGAAGTTATCAGAGTGCCAATCGAAGCCACCGAACTGGACCTCGACGAAGCGGACGCCGTGCTCGACGAGGCGGCGGGCGAGGAGAACTCCTTTGGAGAATTTGTCGGACCCGTAAGCGGCGTGGGCGTCCTTGCCTTCCTTGGAGAGATCGAAGGCTTCGAGGTCCTTGGACTTCATCAGGTTGACGGCGGAGCTGAACATCTCGTCGTAAGCGCGCACGCTGCGCTGGCCTTTTTGGAAACGAGTGGCGAATCCTTCATCAAGCTTGGAGCGCAGGGCGATCTGGCGATTGAAGGCGGCCTCGGAAACGTTGCCGCGTCGTTGGGCATTTTGCAGTCCTTTCTCGGCATCGCCGACAGGGAGAGGGGCATTGTTGGGCTCGAAGAAGCCGGCACCTGGGTGGCCGTTACCGGCGTGAACGGTGACGTAGGGCGGGAGGGTTCCTTTAAGGCGGGTTGGTTCGAGTTTGTTCGCCCAGGAACCCAAGGAGGGGTGGGTGATGGAGGCTCGCTCGGTGTAGGAAGTGTGGATGTGATAGTTCCCCTGGGCGTGAGCTCCCTGCGTGGAGGTCATGGAGCGAACGATGGCCATTTTGTCGGCGTGCTTGGCAGTGCGCTCAAGGTGCGGTCCGAGTTGAATGCCATCGACGTTGGTGGAGATCGCTTTGAGGGGGCCACGATACTCGGAGGGAGCTTCGGGCTTGGGGTCCAAGGTATCGATATGGGTCATGCCGCCCGCCATGTAGAGGTAGATGACGTTCTTGGCCTTACCATTTGATTTGGCGATGGCCTCGGCGGCTTCGGCAGAAGAAAACCAAGAAGCAGAAGCTCCTCCAAGTGAGACCCCAAAGGCGGTGCGAGCAGTGCTTGAAAGAAACTGGCGGCGGGACTGGTCGTCGAGTTGATGAAAAGGGTTCATTGGACAAAGAGGAAACGGTTGGAGGTGAGGATGGCGCGGGCGAAGGTTTCGGTGGATGCCGCGGTTTGCATTTCGGGGAGGAAGGCCTCTGTTTCAGCTTGGGTCGGGAGGGCCGAGTAGAGACTGAGGTAGAGGAATTCGAGTCGCTTTGAGGGAGATTCGATGGCGCGCAGGGAGCGGGCGAAAGCGTTCTTTTTGTTCGTAAGGAGGCTGGTTTCCAGCCCGTTGAGAAGTCGCAGGGTTTGAGGGACGGTGGCCTCGGTGTGGGCCGAGGAAGGGCTCTCGGCATCCGAGCCTCCAAATTCAGAGATGAAGGAACCACCACGTTGTGGGACCGGGAGCTCGGAGGTGCGCATCTTGAATTCAGGATGGTCCGGGCGAGTCTGGGGAGCACGGCGGGCAATGGCGGCGCTGGCCTTCATCGTCGTCGGGCTGGCGTTCGAAACCTGGCCTTTTTGATACTTCTTACCGTATTGCTTTTGGACATCTCGAATCTCGCTGAAGAGCTCGCGAGCAGTCGCAAGGTCGCCGCTCTCACGTGCCTGTGCCGCCTTGGTGCGGAGGACTGAGATTTCTTTTTGAAGGGCTCGACGCTGCTTTTCCGATTTGACGAGTGCGGTGCTGAGTTCACGCAACTGTTTGCCGTTGGTGCTCATGAGGAAATTGAAGGATTCGACATAGTCGTGCCAGCTCTCTTCGAGGGCGCGGTTGGTGTTTGAATCGATGTTTCCGGAGGCGAGAGTCACGAAGGAATCGCGGATTTCCTCGGCACTGAGCCGCCGGAGAACAGGGCCCTGGAAGTTGAAGGAGAATCCCTGCGCGGGCTCTTCGAGGGTGACTTCGCGCTGGAAGAGCTGGGTGTGGTAGAGGATGCGGAGGAACTGTTTGAGGTCATATTTTGCGGCGAGCATCGCTTCCTCAAGGAAGGTCACAACTTCCGGATAATCGGGTTTTGGCGAGTTGCTCCAGTCATCGGGGTTGGCGACGAGTCCGTAACCGAAGGCATATTTCCACATGCGGTTTGCGATGACTTTGGTGAAGTAGGGATTCTTGGGCGAGGTCACCCAGTCGGCAAAATACTGGCGCCGTTGATCAGGGTCGACGTCCTTGGTTTCGAGTCCGAAGAGGAATCCGGGCTTCACGACATCACCCGCTTTGCCATCTTTATATTGGTAATCGGCGGGGAGTTTGAGCTCCTTTGCAGGAGTGTCGTAGAGGGCGTTGCGCTGGTGATAGCGGAAGACGCCGCCGATGGCTCTGGCCTCTTCGCGCTTTCCCTTGGCCCTCTGACCGGATTTGCGACGCTCTTCCTGGGTCATTTTGGAGAACTTCTTCCTCGGGCGGTTATTGGGATCGAAGCCGATGACTTCGCGGACTTTGTCGCGACCTTCCTCGAAACGAAACTCGGTCCCGCCGAGGAAAGCGGCGAGCTGGTAGTATTCCATCTGGGTGGTGTCATCGAAGGGGTGATCGTGGCACTGGGCACAGCCGATTTGCTGACCAAGGAAGACTTGGACGGTGTTGCTGACGTTATCGAGGAGCATGCCGCGGTCGCGGAGGTAGTAGCCCGCCGCCGGGTTGTTGGCGACGTGGCCCTTGGCGGAGAGCATTTCGCCGACCATCTTGTCGTAGGGCATGTTGTTATCGACAGCGTCCTTCATCCAGACGTGCCAGCCGAGGCCGTGGCTTTCTTCGCGCGTTTTCAGGCGGAGAAGGTCACTCCAAAAGTTGAAGATGCGGGAGTTGAATCCGGGGGACTCGACGAGGGTATCAACGAGCTTGCTGCGCTTGTCCTCTTTCCCGGATTCAAGGAAGCTGCGGGCCTCATCACTGGTCGGAAGGCGACCGATGATAGTGAGGTAGGTGCGGCGAAGGAAAGTGGCGTCATCGCCAATGGGGTTGGCCTTGACCCCTTGTTCCTGCTGGCCTTGCAGGAGGATTTGATCCAACTCGCGGGCGGTATTGCGGACGACATCGAGCGGGAGTGGCTTTGCGAAAATCGCGGGGATGGTGAGGAAAAGGGGTAAGAGGAATTTCATGGGGAAATGGGATTAGTAAAGAAGGGCGACGATCTCTTCATCGGAGAGGAGAGTCGGGTCTTCGGCGGCTCCGGAGAGGAGTTCGTTGGCAAAGGTGTCCTCGAGGGAGTTCCAGTCTTCCGTCGGCTCGTCCTTATCAGCCACGGGGGCATCTGGGGTGGGCGCATCCAAAGGGAGGGAAATGAAAATGGCGAGGGCGGCGAGGGCAGCTCCGGCAGCGCCAAGGAGAGACTTGGGCGCGAGAAGCGACTTCCACCAGGATCTCGCGGGTTCACTTTCAAGGCGTATCCGGCGAAGGGTGTCTTGCGCAAAACGAGGGGAGGAATCGGCTGGGGTGGCTTCCTCGAGGAGATTCCAGACGGAATCATTTTCGAGATCATCGTCGAAATCGGGGAGGTTTTGGTTGGGGTGGTGGGGCTTCATGGCTTGTTCCGTTCAGGGGAGGAAACCCGCAGGGTCGCGGGAAGTTGCGCGAAAGATGAATGGGAGATGAATTTGCCTTAAGCTTGAGGGGCCTGTGAGTCGCTCATTTCTTTTTACGACGATTTCCTGTCATGTGCTCGCGGGCTTTAAGCTCAGTGGCTTGTCCTTGGTCGCCGCAGGATTTCATCCACTTTTGGAGGCGTTGATGGAGGTCTTTTTTAAGATCGGCGCGTTTGGGATCGTCGGCGAGATTGCTGAGTTCGAGGGGATCTTTTTGGATGTCGAAGAGTTCAAACTCGGGGCGGTGTTGGTAGCGGCGCGTCTTGGCGAGGGCGTCGGCATCACCGGTGGCGGCGAGGGCGAGCCAGCTTTGAAACTCCGGAGCGGTGGTGCAGGCGTTCTGGAATTTGACTTCGGGAGTGAGGTTCCAGATGAGTTTGTATTTCTCGGAGCGAATCGAGCGGATGCCGTAGTGTTCGGAGCCGTCGTTGATGCCTTTGGTGGTCATGATACCGTGGACGTATTTCTTGTGGCTTTGTTTTCCGGCGAAGACGGGGAGGAGGCTTTTCCCTCGGAGATCGGAGGGTGGGGTCCCGCCTGCGGCTTCGATGAAAGTTGGGAGGAGATCGAGATATTGGATCATGGCAGGATTGACCGAGCCGGGTTTGATTGTGCCAGGCCAGCGGGCAATGAGGCCGGTTTGGAGGCCATTGTCGTAGCAGGTCCATTTGGCGAAGGCGAAGGAGCTCCCTTGCTCGGAGGTCACGATGAAGAGGGTGTCATTGGTGAGGCCGTGTTTCTCGACGAGGTCCATCGCTTGGCCGACTTGGGAGTCGAAGTAAGTGATCTCAGCGAGGTAGCGGCTCATGCCATCGCGAGTTTTAGGGGTGTCGACGAAGTAGGGCGGGAGTTTAATTTTCTCGACGGGATAGCGCGAACGATCTCCGAGGTTCCACGGGGAGTGGGGTTCGTTGGAGCAGAGAAGGAGGCAGAAGGGCTTCTTTTCGGCGGCTTGTTTTTCGATGAACGCGCCGACCTTTAGGAAGTCCGGGTTCTTGCCGCCCGGGATTTTTTGCCAACTGAAGACCTTGGAGGGTGAGACGTGGGTTTTGCCGCTTTGGGCCACGGTGTAGCCGAGATCGGAGAGGTATGACACCACGCTTTTGGTCTTCGGTGGGACAAAGGTGTGGTTGGGGTAGGCTCCGCTGGTCACGGGTGGGAGGCCGGTGTAGATGTTGTGTCGGGTGGGCGAGCACATCGGAGCCGTCTGAAAAGAGCGGGTGAAGCGCATGCCCTGGGTGGCAAGCGTGTCGATATTGGGGGTGTGAGCTTGGCCTCCGTAGCAGCCGAGGTCGCGGAAGGTGCAGTCGTCCGCGATGATGAAGACGATGTTGGGTTTCTTGGAGTCGTCGGCAGCGACGGCTAGGGTGAAGAGGAAGAAGAGAAGAGATTTCATGCTACTTGGGGTTGGTGAGGGAGAAGCGTTCTTGAGAGTATTTTTTCCAGAGGAGATCGAGAGTAAGGGAGATTTTTTTTTTCGGTTCCGATGATGAGCCAGTAGCGATAGGACAGCGTTGATTGGGGGCCGAGATTGACTCGAGCGACGGGGGCGATGTGGCAGCAAGGTGCGGCGGCATGATCGCTGGAGGTGCCGGAGCGGTGGGGACCGAAGTTCCATGAAACGGCGGAGGGGCTGAAGATGGCAATACCTTGGCCCGATTTTTCGAAGCAGGCCATGGCGTGTTTTGGTGACGTGGTTCGGCCCCAAGGTGGACCAGGTGGCTGTTTTTTGAGACGCCATTGGGCATCGCCGAGGTGGGATTTGAAGGTGTTAAAATTTCGGGTGAAGTAGAGGGCGGGGACTTCTTGCGGGCTTTTGTTGGCGGGGCCCCAGGCGTCGCCGGGTTTGCGGCGGCAGATGATTTCGTTTTTAACGACGATGACGTTTTGGAAGCCTTCCTCGAAGGTCGTCCACTGCTTCATAAGAGCGGAGGCTTCTTCGTCCGGCATGTCCCAGAGCTTGAGGATGTTTTTCTGGTCGAGGGCCCTCCAAGTGAGGTGGGTGATGGCGGCTCCCATGGCCTTGGCGATGCCAATCTCGACGGTGCCGTTGTCGATGACGAGGAGTTCGGGAGCCGGGCGTTTGAGGGGTGGTTCAGCGGAGAGAGAGCAGATTCCCAAGGCGAAGATGGAGACGAGCCGTGACATTGGCCCCTTTGAACGGAGGGCGAAGGGCTGATCTTCCAAGTGCTTTGCGCGGCGATGGCTTTGAGGCTAGCGCTGGTGGAGCGGTTTTTTTGAGCCGCGACGATGGTGGCGTGTTCGACGATGGAGCATTGGCCTCGTTCATCGTTCCGTTCGTTTCCCGGAAGGTTTTTCGTTGAGCTTCACATTTACCGATATTTGTGAAGGCATCGCTGCGACTTTTACCGGCAGGAAGTTTGCTGAAAGTTTCAAGTGCCCACGCCGGATTTTCCGTGATCACTTGATCAACATGTTCCCCCCCGCCATGCCATTCGTTTCCCTTTGAACCCCGCTCCGCTTGGATTCAGGCCATGATTGAATCAGTCACAGAGCTCCGCCCCTCAATCCTGATTCCAAACCGGACTTGCTGAGAAGTCCATCACGATGCCATCGTCGGCTAAGTTGGATCTGTCGTTGCGTGACCTTCGCGGACTTTCTCTGGTTCAACGTGAGCGGCATGAACTCAAGATTAAAACTCTGTAAATAACTCATCGACTCTGAATTCACGCTTCGCGCCAACAACTCAAAAACGCTCCGCTTTCTAAACTGCGATTGGCTCCGCCAAACGAAAGATTTTAAAGATGCCCTCCGGGCAGGGGGAGGATAGGAAAAGAAGCATTTGCGTTAGGGCTCTCAAATGTGCCACGATGTAAGGAAATAAGAAAATGGACCTCTCAACATTAACAAGCAAAGGACAGTTTACCATTCCGGTCGATTTGAGACGGGAGCTGGAGCTTCATGCCGGAGATCGGCTCAACTGTTTTGTCGAAGATGATCGACTCATCATCGTCCCGGCCAAGAGTTCGATTAAGAATCTCAAGGGCTGTGTGCCAAAGCCTGAGAAACCCGTTTCTCTCGAGGAGATGAATGTCGCGGTTCTCGATGAAGCCGGTTCTCGAAACCAGGCACCCTCATGATCGGCCTCGATACCAATATTCTGGTGCGCTATTTCGCTCAGGACGACCCCAGGCAATTACTTCGGGCAACCGAAATCATCGAGAAGGAGATCTCTAAAAAGTCTCCCGGATTTATCAGCAGCGTGGTCCTAGTTGAAACCGTTTGGACCTTGATGAGAGCTTACAAGATGGAGCCAAAGAACATCATGGTGATCATCGAAGAGCTGATCAACGCCGAGGATTTGCAGCTTGAGAATCGCGAGGACGTTTGGAAAGCGCATCAGCTTGTGTGCTTGCAAGGTCTCGACTTCGCGAATGCCTTGCTGGGAGCGATCCACCATTCTCATGGGTGTGATTACACCCTGACTTTCGACAAAGGAGCGGCCAAGAGTGACTTGTTCCGAGCCGCATCATGAGGAGTGAGACATTTTGTTTTCTTTTCCTACTAGCCCGAATGGCACTCGGTTAAGCGGGGTTGTCGTCGATTTCAGACCCCGGAAATTGGTTAGCTTTTCTTGATAGGTAGTGTGGAAAACCCGGCCATCATGCAGTCTTTGGTGTGAAACAAAACACTCCCTTCATCACCGGGTTTTCCACAGATCTTTGTGGCCGTGCCGCCCGTAAAAATCAAGACCTTCTCGCCGAGAAACGCCACGCTGTTTGCGAAGGAAACATGCTCGATATAGCCCAACAACTCCGTGACGAAATCAACCCAGAAATTCTAGAAAAACACAGCGAAACCCGACGCGTCCGGGACTATCCACAGCCCCTCGCAAAGCCCTCCCCCTCGCGATGTTGCAAGAAATCAAGGGCTCACTCTGTGAGCAACTTGATGCCAATCTTCCCCAAGCGAAGCTCTGGCGGGGACATGCCGTCAAAGTGGAAGACGGCACCAGTGCGCAAATGCCCGACACCGAAAAAAACCGCGCGGCCTACCCCTATGCTCCGGGTTCCAAACCGGAGTGCGGATTCCCGATCATTCGTCTCGGGGGGCTCATTGATCTCGGGCACGGTGGACTTCAGGACTTTTCTTTTTCGAATTTT